>NZ_CEVXFV010000027.1:0-51643 GCF_982396655.1 Cellulosilyticum sp.
GGTGGTGTGAGAGGTCGGATAATCAATTAATGGTTATCCTCCTACTCGATTTTAAAAGTAAGTTTCTAAAAAAGTGAAAATCGTGTTACTAAATGCTTTATCCATAGTTGGGTCAGTGGCATACTCAGGTAAGCAGATAAAGTGTGCATCACCTTCTCTGATAAAAGTCTCCACATTATTAGGTGCAACACGCATGAGACGTTCAAAGCTTGAATAAGGAACCTGAGAATCTTGCGTAGAATGCATGAGTAAGGTGGGTCTGTTATTTAACTTTTTCATAGCATTTAGTGGCGTAAACTTTAAGTTATTAAAGCCATATGTAAAGCCAAGATAAGCATTAATAAAAGGTTTATCGAGAGCTGTAAAGAAGTCTGGCACGCCAAAGCGCTTCATTTGGTCTGTGAAAACATCTGTCCAAGAAGAATAAGCAGAACAACTAATTACACCATCAATTTCAGGAATTTCTCCTGTAGCAATTAAGGCCGTTGCACCCCCCATAGAGGTACCAAAGACAATGATAGGTAAATCTTTAAGCTTATCATCTTCTAATATAAAATCAACGCCTGCTTTCACATCCCGCCATTCTTTCATACCTAAGCAGACAATATTTCCTTCACTATCGCCGTGGGAACGCATTTCAATTAATAAACTATCATATCCATAATCAGCAAACATTTTAGCGTAACTAAAAAATTCGGTAACTGAAGGGCTTTGGATTCCTGAAAGTAAAATAATAGTTCCTTTGGTGTTTTCAGCTTCTACATGCCAAGCAGCAAGATGTAATTGGTCAGTTGTTTCTAAACTAATGGAACTAGCATCCAGCCCATAACTACTAGGGCTACATATCTCAACATCCATATGTTTATGTGCCATTTCATTAATCATAGTGCTAGGGATTAAAAATAATAACAATATAAATCCCAGAATTAAAATGCCTAAAATAACAAGTAAAACTTTTTTCCATCGCATTTTTTTAGCCATAATATTTCCCCTTTAAAATAGTATAGATTTCACTTTTATAGAATTTAGTTATTCATTAGGTTATAGCTATGTGAAAAACCTATTTATGTGATGTATCATTTAAAGTTATAGTTGGCTTCTCTATAGCTCAAACAAAAGCTTAAAAAATAAGACAAAATAGTTTTAAAACATAATAATATTGTATCATATTAAAGGCGAAATTAAAAAGACTGCATCTATATCTCTATTTAAAATATATATTTTTAATCTGCCAACCATTTTCATTGACATAGAGTGTAATATCTGCAATGAAGTTACCTTCTTCAGGAATAGCATCATCATTCCAAAGTGTACTTGAGATAGATTTTGTGCCGAAGTTAGCGACTACCTCAGAGATGCGATAAGTTTTGGCGTACTTCGTTGAAACACTTATCGTAGCATTTTTTACTAAAATAATAGGGGCACTATTGCCTGCACCGCAAGGTAGGAAGTAACGTAGTTGCGTTTCAAGCTTTAAAAAATCATAATCATGTGCATCTTCAATATATTTATCCACATAAACTTTAGGGGTCTTATCGTAGTCTGTGAGTGTACTTGCAGCATTTACAGCAGCAGCGAAAGCTTCAATTTGTTCAATTGAAGTGGCTTTAAGGCCGCATGCCATAGGGTGACCACCTCCACCATCAATAAGATGAAGGAAGGGTTTAAAGCTTTGGAACATATCATATTCTTCGATAGAACGTCCTGAGCCTTTGTAAGTTCCATGAATCGTTTTAGCAAATACAACAGTTGGACGATAATATTTTTCTTTGATTTTACCAGCTACTAGCCCCACAACACTTTCATGAGCTGTTTCATCAATTTGAATAATAATATCAGGTAGTTCACTAATACGAGAGACCTTTTCATCTACTCTGGCGATAGAATCCATTTCTTCTTCTTGACGACGTTTATTAAGATCATCTAAATGTTTTTTAGAAAGGACGAGGTCGTTGTAATCTTTTTTCATTAAATATTGCAAAGCAGTTTCAGCACTTTCTAGACGACCACAGGCATTAAGACGTGGTCCGATTTGGAAACCTAATGTACCTACAGAAATACGAGAGTTAATAATTGTTGCCGCAGGAATTGCATTTTGATTTAATGCACTAAGGCCTGTTTTAACCATATGTCTGTTTTCGCCAACGAGAGGCGCCACATCACAAACGGTACCTAATGCTACAAGGGACTGAATACGTGCAATAAGGGCAGGACTAGGTTTGACCTTAAAATGTGAGAGAAGTGCTTGGCCTAATTTGTAGGCAATGCCAACACCAGCTAAGGTTTTATAAGGGTAAGCACAGTCTTCTTGATGTGGATTAATGGTAGCATCTGCATTAGGAAGGATGGCAGGTAATTCGTGGTGATCAGTAATAATAACTGTCATGCCTAAGGATTTAGCATGAGCGACAGCTTCAGTAGCAGAAATACCATTATCTACGGTGATAATAAGTTTTACACCAGCACGATGCGCCGCCTCTACAATGCTAGGATTAAGTCCATAGCCATCAGTTTCGCGAACAGGAAGGTAGTGATCCATGTGTGGATAATTTAGAGCCTCAAATACAGAAAGTAATACATATGTACTTGTGACACCATCCACGTCATAATCGCCAACGACACGTATTTTTTCATTACGTGACATAGCTTCCTCAATAAGCTTAACGGCAAGATGAATATCTTTAAGTCCATCAAAATGCTTAGGGCGTTTGGTCCCTATAATATATTCTTTTACTTCATGTAAATCAAAGTTATTACGTTCACAAATAATTGCCGCAATGAAATCGTATAAGTCATAAGTTGCAGCAACTTCTTGTATGATGTCAACTTGCTGCGGTGTATAGTTCTTTTGGGCATGTTCTAAAATAGCTTTCATACAAATCTCCTATCTAATAGTCATAAAGGTATTGTAGTCCATAGAAAACATAAATGCTAGTACTAAAATTTAGAAAGGATACTTAAAAAAGTACTAAACAAAATATAGATTAAAAAAATTTGCAAGGGTATAAATATTTTATGTAAACATGACGAAAATAATAGATGTGTATAATTTAAAGTGATGTAGGAGGATAAGATGACTTTTAAATGAAATTTTGATGCATTTAAGGCACAAGAGTATTATGTTCAAGCTGTTAAAGAAAAAAACATTGCTAATAATATACCTGGAATGAACATGAAACAGGTAAATAGCAATAAGCTTAAGATAGAAATAGACGAAATAGCTATCGATAGCATTAAGATTTCAAATATAGATAGGATCCAGCAGGCAGATATATCAGGGGTGTTTAAAGTAATCTATAAGGAAGGATTACCTGAATACTTAACAGAAACGGAGACTGAACTGAATACAGTCTATAAAAGAGAAATGGAAATCAAAGTGGAAAGAGAAGGGGATAACTGGAAGATATCTCAAGCTTCAATATATCCAAAAGAAAAAGCGTAGGAAAAGGTAGTGGAGGAAAGAGCATGAATGAACAAAATAGCAATAAAGCTGCCAATAAAAGTTTATTATTAAGAATCATTACTGTACTGACTATTATTATAGTAACAATCTGTACAACGTTAGGTGCAATTAGTTACAATAAATCAGCCAACTTAAATAGTTAGGCATATATTGATTTAATTCATAAGGATATAGAATTTTTAAATAAAACGTTAGGTGACATATTAGAAAATACAAAGCGTAATGCACATCTTATTGAGAACTATGAATATATAAAGGAAGATTTAACGGCGGAAGATATTGATAAAATTAATACATATTTTGCATTTTTAATAGAAAATAGTCCAGAAATTATTAATATCATTTACTGTACAGATGAAACAATTTATATGTATCCACCAAGTGATTATGCAGATGGGAAAAAACCAAAAGAACTAAGTTGGTACACTAGTCGCGTTAATCAAGATGGATATATGTGGGAACCGCCTTATATTGATGCTGCAACAGGTGAGTGGGTTATTTCTTTATTCAAATCCATTAAAAAAGATGGGAAAACTTTAGGCCTTTTAGAATTAGATATTTCACTAGGACAAATTGAAGAGGTACTTGCTGAAGTTAATACAGGTGAGATTGGGCATATGATGCTTGTAGATGAAGCAGGCATTATCCAACATCATAAAAATAAAGAGATGATTGGCATGAGTATACCAGATGAGGAATTATTAGACTTTACGGTAGCAAATGAGTCAGGTGAATTAGAATATCAGTCTATGAGTGAGAAAAAGATTGTAAGCTTTAAGTCATTAACATCTACAGAAGGCACTTTTAACTGGAAGGCAGTAGGGGTGTTATCTAAAGTAGGCGTAGCACGATTAAGTAGGGATTTATTAATCAGTACAGCACTTACAACACTTTTACTTACAATTGTTGGGATTGTCATAAGTAGTATAGGTATGAAATACATCATTAGAAGATTAAAAGACTTCTCAGAGCAGTTTGAGAAAATGGGAGAAGGTTATTTAAATATTCAAAGTGATGATAACGGCAAAGATGAAATTGGCCAAATGGCACGTGTATTTAATAGCATGATTCATAAATTAAATGCTTTAATAAAGACTACAAAAGCAACTTGTACAGAGCTTCTAGAAAAATTTGTAGAAATAAAAGGCGTTTCAGAAAGAACAATTTCTACCTCTAATGAAATCTCAAATGCCATTGAGAATGTATCAAATGGTTCTTCAGAGCAGGTTAGACAAACAGATGAAATGGTAGAGCATTTTGATGAACTTTCAAGTGCCATGACACATATTACAGATTCAATTCATGAGGTAAATGAATTATTTGGGCAGGCAAAACAGATTAATGACGCAGGAATGGAAGTAGTAGACCATCTTGTAAAAATTACTGAGCAGACTAATGAATCAACACAACATGTGAAGGATACAATTTATGCTATCAATAAAAGTTCTATTGAAATTGATTCTATTGTAGAAACTATCAATTCTATTTCTTCACAGACCAATTTACTTGCATTAAATGCTAGTATTGAAGCTGCACGTGCAGGTGAAAGTGGTAAAGGATTTGCTGTTGTTGCTGAAGAGGTTAGAAAACTAGCGGAACAAGCTGGGGACTCAGCAGGTGAGATTAGAAGTCTTATTGACCGTGTTAAAGAGCAGACAATGAGTGCTGTAAAAGAAATTGAGGAAACAAGAAATACAGTGGAAGCACAAAATGAAGCTGTTAAAAATACAGGAAATTCATTTGAAGCTATTTCAGTATCTATTGAAAATCTATCTTCCAATGTGGCACAAATTGATTTACTTAATAGAGAGATGATTACTATTAAAGGTAAGATGTTTGAAATTATTCAAAATGTAGCCAATACAGCCAAGGATACATCGAAATCAACAGATGAGATGTCGGCATATATAGAAGAACAGCTTGCAACAATGACAGAGATTATTGAAATGTTAAATGCCTCTTCAATTACGGCAACTGAGCTTAGTGAATCAATTAAAATGTTTAAAACTGAATAAAGGCTTTAGATATTATATCTTTATACGTTATATAAAAAAACGTTATATAGAAGGACGTTATATAGTTATATAGAAGGACGTTATTATAGAAAGAAAGGACATGCAACTTTTTGAGAAGCATGTCCTTTTATGATATATTTAGTAGAATATGTATATATTTTTTTACAGGGGGAGTTGAAAGTCTTAAAAAGGTATATTATAATGACAAGGAACAAATAAGTAAGAACATTATACAACTTCAGACAAGAAGTCTGCATATAATGGTTAATAAGAAAACAGCTATACAAATAAAAGCAATGAAGGAAAGAGTATTATATAAGGCTATGTCAGAGAATAATCCATTTGGCTGCGAGGATTTCATAGAACTCATATAAGAAGTGCATTCTGGAGCTAAATATGTGAGCAAAGTTTTTAAGCATTATGGTTAGAAATGCTTAGGCTAGCATATTTCGTAGACCTGCGTTAAAGGTGAGAGATGAAGCAGAAAATTATTTTAAGGCTGCTTTAATCAGAGTGGAACCGCGAGACACCTTGCCTCTGAATATGGAGGGAGGGCTTTTTTTATGCCAAAAATTACTTCTTATAAATTACTTAGGATGGATATGGCTTAAGTAATAGAATGGAGGATTATGATGGGAATAATAAGAGAAGAAATACGAGTTATTAAAGAAAGGGACCCTGCAATTAAAAGTAGTGCAGAGGTACTTTTATATCCTTGTTTTTATGCTATTTTGTTTCATAGATTAGGTCATTTCTTTTATAAACATAAATGGTTCTTTATAGCAAGGCTTATTTCGCAGATTAGTAGAGGTTTAACAGGAATAGAGATTCACCCAGGTGCTAAGATTGGTAAGGGGTTATTTATTGACCATGGTATGGGCGTTGTCATTGGGGAAACTTGTGAGATAGGTGATAATGTTACAATTTATCATGGGGTAACATTAGGCGGAACAGGTAAGGATCATGGTAAACGTCATCCTACTATTGGTAATAATGTTATGATAAGTACAGGTGCTAAGGTATTAGGTCCCTTTAAAGTTGGGGATAATTCACGTATAGCAGCCAATGCCGTTGTACTTCAAGAAGTACCAGAAGATAGTACAGTAGTAGGTATACCAGGTAAGGTAGTAAGAATACAAGGCAAACGTGTAGACCCTTGCAAAGAATTAGACCAAGTAGATGTACCAGACCCTATCAAAATGGAACTTTGCAGGATGAATAGTCGCATTAAGGAACTTGAAGAAGTGATTGAAAAGATGAATACACAGCTAGAGACCAATATTAAGTTACAAGAAGAAAATATTCCAGATAATGCTAGTGATGAAATATGTAAGCAGTGTACACAAGATGAGACCTGTTATATGTACTATATTTAAATGTATAATAATGAAGAAAGAGGGATTAAAATGATTAAGATTTATAATACACTTACAAAACAAAAAGAAGAGTTTAAACCAATTGAGCCAAATAAAGTGCGTATGTATGTATGTGGACCAACAGTTTATAACTTAATTCACATTGGAAATGCCAGACCTTATATTGTATTTGATACAGTACGCCGTTACTTTGAAAGTGTGGGATATGATGTAAATTATGTTCAAAACTTTACTGACGTAGATGATAAAATCATTAAAAAGGCTAATGAAGAAAATCGCACAACAGATGAAGTCGTAGAGCAATATATTGCTGAGACACTTAAAGATGTAGGACACCTTAATGTGACACCAGCGACACATCACCCACGTGTTACAGAAGAGATGGATAACATTATTAAAATGATTGAAACACTTATTGAAAAAGGTTTTGCCTATGAAGTAAATGGCACAGTTTACTACAATACAGCAGCCTTTGAAGGTTATGGGAAACTTTCTAAGAAAGTACTTGAAGAATTAGAAGCAGGTCGTAGTGAAAGGGTAACACTTACAGAAGAGAAAAAACATCATATGGACTTTGTGCTTTGGAAACCTAAAAAAGAAGGCGAACCATACTGGGAAAGTCCATGGAGTCAAGGACGTCCAGGATGGCATATTGAATGTTCTGCAATGGCAAAATGCTATTTAGGGGATACAATTGATATCCATGCAGGAGGTGAAGATTTAGTCTTCCCACACCATGAAAATGAAATTGCTCAAAGTGAAGGGGCAAATGGCACAGAATTTGCACATTACTGGATGCATAATGCTTTCTTAAATATTGATAACAAAAAAATGTCTAAATCACTTGGTAACTTCAAAACACTTCGCGATGTAGGTGAAATGTATGGTTATGATGTCGTACGTTTCTTCATGCTTAATGCGCATTATAGAAGTCCACTTAACTTTAGTGCAGACCTTATGGAATCAGCTAAAAGCAGTTTAGAACGTATTAAAAATGCTAAAACAACACTTGAGTTTGCATTAAGTCATAGTCAAAGTGAAACTTTAACAGCAGAAGAAGAAAATCTTCTTAAAGAATTACCAGGCTTTGAAGCGCGTTTCCATGAAGCAATGGAAGATGACTTTAATACAGCTGATGCAATTAGTATCATCTTTGAACTTGTTAAATTTGCAAATACTTATGCTAAAGAAGGTGCTTCAAAACAATTCGTTAAAGCAGTACTTGACTTATTCAACAAATTAAACGATATATTAGGTTTATTATATGCTCAAAAAGGCGATACTGAAGATGGCTTAAGTGATGCAGAAATCGAAGAGTATATTGAAAAACGTAAAGCAGCTAAAAAGGCAAAAGACTTTGCAGAAGCTGACCGTATTCGTGAGTTCTTAAAAGATAGTGGCGTTTTAATTGAAGATACTAGAGAAGGTGTACGCTATAAAAGAGTGTAGGAGATAATATGAAAAATACAGTAGTAGAAAAATTGCTAGAAGTAACATCAGGGCCAATGTGCCATAAGGCAAATAGTTATTCACCATTGGCACTAGCATATATTGGTGATGGTGTATATGAAATGTTTGTGCGTACTTATGTCATCAACAAAGGAAATGCACCTGTTAATAAAATGCATAAGGCTTCTAGAGAACTCGTAAGAGCTAGTGCACAAGCTAAGATTTATTACCTTATTGAAGAAGCTTTAACAGAAAATGAGATGGCTGTTTTAAAAAGAGGCCGTAATGCGAAAAGCATTTCAGTGCCTAAAAATGGTGATGTTACAGAATACAGACATGCCACAGGTTTAGAAGCCCTCATTGGATACTTGTATATAGATGGACAAATTGAGCGTATTAAAGAGCTAATTGACTTAGGCCTTAGACGACTTCATGAAGCAGAGACAAAATAAAAGGCTTAAAAAAGGAGAAACAATAATGACAAAAGGTAAACATATGCCAAAGGGTAAAAAAGAAGGTTTTAGAGAAAGCGTTAAAGAAGAAAGCTTCAGAAAAGATAACTTCAAGAAAGATAATTCCAAAAAAGAAGGTTTTAAAAAAGGTGGTTTTAAAAGAAATCGCTTTGAAGAAGAAAACGTTGAACCAGTAGAAATTGATGAAAATGTACTCTTCGGTAGAAATGCAGTAATTGAAGCCTTAAAAGGTGAAAGAACAATTGATAAAATCCTTGTTCAAAAAGGTGAAAAAGAAGGTTCAGTTATTAAAATCATCAGTGGGGCAAAAGCTAAAAATATCGTAGTTCAAGAAGTAGAAAAATCTAAACTTGATGAACTTACAGGACGCGAAAAACATCAAGGTGTTGTAGCTTATGTAGCAGCACATGAATATGTAAGTGTAGAAGAGATTTTAGAATATGCAAGATCAAAAGGAGAGCAACCTTTCGTTCTTATCTTAGAAAATATTCAAGATCCACATAACTTAGGTGCAATTATCCGTACAGCGCATACAGCTGGTGTACATGGTATCATTATTCCTAAGAGAAGAGCAGTAGGCCTTACAGGTACTGTTGCTAAATCTTCAGCAGGTGCCTTAGAGCATACTAAAGTAGCAAAAGTAAGCAATATCCAACAGACAATCAAGGAACTTAAAGAAGAAGGCTTATGGATTGCTTGTGCAGATATGGGTGGTAAAACATTATTTGAAGAAGACCTTACAGGTCCAATCGGTATCGTAGTGGGCAGTGAAGGGGAAGGAATCTCTAGACTTACACGTGAAAATTGCGACTATATTGTAAGTGTACCGATGTATGGCAAAGTAACATCGCTTAATGCTTCAGTAGCAGCAAGCATTATGGTTTATGAAGTTGTAAGACAAAGAAATTTTAAATAAAGACATGAGAGTGGCTGTAGCAAAGAATTCATAATTTGTTACAGCCACTTTTGCTATTATATAGATTTCACATTTATAAATTGTAGTTATTCATGATTTTTAGTCATGTGAAATCATTGAGAGAAACCAATTTACCTACACGTATATTTCAAGGTTTTAGTTGGTTTCTCCCTGTATATATAGTTAAAATATACAAAATTTATAAAAAACTATATACAAATGGCAATAAATTCCGAAATATAGACGATTAGTTAAATAGATTAAGGGGGGATGAATGTGAGGCATAAATTAGGGGGGCAACAAAGAGTCACATTAATGTTAGTAGTTTCTCTTATATTACAACTATTTGCAGGAATGAATGTTTATGCTGAAGGCAGTAGTATAGTAACAAAACATTTAGGAGGAATGACGGCTATTATTAATGAAATCGTACTTAAGGATAATCAGACGAATGAAGAGAAAACGCAAGAAAACATTGGAAATGATAAAGAAAATGCCATTACAAATGATGAAATAGTTAATGTTTATTATAAAATACATTTAGATAATCCTATGGATTATACAACTGGAGAAGCACTTGTAATTGAATTACCAGAAGCATTAAAAGTAAATACAACTGAAGAAACGTATATGAGTAGAATCATAGCAAGTAGCGAAGATGGCGGGGATAAAGTAGAAATAGGAACATGTGAAATAGATAAGACGACAGGTAAAGGAAATATTAGATTTTATGACAAAATAAAAGCGATAGATGTTGATTTTATGGATATTACAGTAGGAATTCAAACAATAGCTCATGTAGAAGCAGGAAATAATGAAGATGAAATTATTAAATTACCTTTTATAATAGAAGAAGTCAAAATAGAAGTACCTGTTTATATGAAAAAGACTGGGGATAATCCGGGTTCAAATACGGAAGTACCTACTATTGAAAAATCTTGTGTAGGATTTGATGCATCCACAGGAGAAATGATATGGGAAATCAATATACAAGGTGGAACAGAGGATGTTTCCAATATAAGACTTGTAGATTATTTCGACGAAACGCAAATGGAATTTAAGAAGGCATATTGGGAGGGTGATACAACTGCATTAAAAACAGAAAAAAATTATGTGCAAGATAATACACGTACACTAGAAATAAATATAGGAGATGTGTTAGCTAGAAAAAAGAAAACCCTATTCATTACAACAGTAGTTAAAAATAGTGCATTAACAAAAGAAGAGGCAGGTAAGATGCATAGCTTCACGAATAATGCAAAGCTAATAGACCAAGCTGGGGATGATTTGACGCCTGAAGTAAAGGCGATGCAAGATGTTAAAGTAGAATGGATTAGTAAGGATGGAAATACAGAGGCAGCAGGTGTACGCACAATTAGTTGGAAGGTTAAAATTAATGCCATACATAGTAATATAGGTGGATATATTGTAACGGATAAGCTACCCAAAGGATTAGAATTAGTAACAGATAGTGTGAAACTAAGAAGAGCTGATGGCACCGCAGTTGAGTTTGGAAGCGTTCAACAAGGGGGAATATAGCTGAGGGAGAGTATATTTATAAGCCGTATAATTTAGAGCAGACGGAACATGTAAAATATAGTAAGGAAGGACTTACAATAGATGAGGATATAACCTATATTGGAGAATTACAATATCAATTTCCAGGGGAAGCGGATTATACAAGTTATGAACTTACTTATGAAACTAAAGTGACAGCAAGTAGTATTGAAAATGTTAATAAGAAGGCGATGTTTTATAATTATGCAGCACTAGGTGATGGAAAAGATATTTTACAATATGATTATGAAGGAGTAGGCTATGAACCTAACCTTATTGAAAAAACAGGAGAATATAGCAGAAGTAATCATACAGCCACATGGACAATTACAGTGAATAAAAGTTGCTTGAGCATAAAGGATAGTAAGGTTATAGATGATATTCCTGAGGAATTCGAATTAAAAGAAGATAGTGTTCGAATAAAAGTGGCGGGAGAAGCGGACAGAGTAATTGGTAGGGAAAAATCTATAATTGATGACGATATAAGTGCCTATTATACATTAGAGGGTCAAAAATTAACGATTAATTTTATTGGAGAAATGAAAAAAAGTTATGAGGTTGTTTTTGACACACCTATAAAAGAAAGTAATAAAAAACTGTATACAACGAATTTAGGAACAATTAAACGTGTAAATGAAGCAATACTATATGATAGTAATGAAAAATCTTTGACAGAAGAGCCTGAAAAATGTGAACTAGAAATAAAAAGTTGGATGACAGATAAGATTGGTGCCACATATAATTATGCGACGAGAGAAATAACTTGGCTTATACATGTAAATTATAATGCCATGTCCATCACAAATGCTAGAGTAAAAGATATAATCCCTGCTGGGCAAAGGTATGTTGAAAATTCTATGAAAATAAAGGCAGGGTCTAATAATTATGAGAAGATGAAAGATGTAAGTATAAGTGATATTGTGCCTAGTATTACTTTAGAAGATAAGGAAGAAGAAGTCCTGCTAAATATAGGGATAGGAAATATAAGTAAGACTTATACAATAATGTATAAGACAGAGTTGACAGAGGAATATGCTAAACAACTATTAGCCACAACAGGTCACAAAGTAGTTGAAAATACAGCTATATTATATGGTGATGAAATTGTAGAAGAAGGGGTAAAAGCTAAGGGGACTCAAGAAATCAATAGCGAGCTCCTGAGCAAAACAGGCGTGCAAGATGCAACGAATGAGCCTATTAAGTGGACCATTACAATTAATAAAAATCAAAAGCTATTAGATCATATAGCAGTGATAGACACATTAGAAAGTGGATTGAGCTTAGAGACGGACAGCATACATTTATATTTAATGAATGTGACTGAAGATGGGACGCTAACAGTTAAAGAAGAAGTCTCATTGAAAGATAATGATGCTTATAAGCTAGTATATGATAATGAAATGAATAAACTAGAATTTAGTTTTTTGCAACCTATTGCGCGGTGTTATCAACTTGTTTTTGAGACGGAAGTAATAGATGAAAATCCTGCAAGCAGTTATTCAAACACAGCTTATATAAGTGGTAGTGGTATTGAAGGAGAACAAGAAGCTAATAGTGATAAGGTAGATACAACGTTTATTAACTCAGGTGGTACTATGGGGAAGGTGCGAGGCAGCGTTGAGATAACTAAAGTAGATAAAGACAATCCAACGCAAGTGCTTTCTGGTGCAGTATTTAGGCTTATTGACTATAATGGTTATATTCAGGGGGAAAAGGCTACTGATGAAAATGGAAAAGTGAGATTTGATAATCTAAGATTGAACAAGGCATATACAGTTCAAGAAGTAAGTTCACCAGAAGGATATAAATTAGAAGAAGAACCCATTATAGTTAAGCTTACTGAAAAAGGAGAAGTAAAATATTATAGTTTCACAAATAGCAAAAAAGTATATAATATACAATTTAAAAAAGTAAATGAAGAAGGAGAAGGGTTACAAAGTGCCCGATTTGAGTTATATAGTAGTGAGAAGTTAACGCAAGTTATAGGGACGGGAACAAGTGACTCTAAGGGGAATGTAAGTATTGAGGGGATTACTTTTGGTGAGTATATTTTAAAAGAAATAGCTGCACCAAGCCATTATGTAAAGGATGAAGGAAGTTATAGCGTAGTTGTGGCTAAAGATGGTAGCTATGTCATTAAGAATAGTGAAGGTGAGACTGTTACAACGATAATTAATAAACAACAAGAAACACCTTCTGGCGGCGGTGGTGCACCAAGTCCAAGCCCAAGTCCAAGTCCAAGCCCAAGTCGACCAGTAACGATAGTGACTAAGGGAGATGAACCAGTAACGGAAATTGAAGAAGGTATAAACCTTCAGCAATCAGAGGAGGCTACCGTTAATAACAATGAAAACCAAGGCAATAGAGATGAGAAGGTAGAAGCTAGTTTGGAAGATATAGATAATGGCGGAAGAAATAGTTTGAATCCACAAGAATTAAATAGCCAGGCGTTAGAAGGCAATTGCTTACAGTGTGTCAATGAAGAAGAATTGCCTAAGCTGGGGGATAACATTACACTAAAGTTTATTATTTTATTAGGTGGCATAATGATTTTAACGGGTAGTGGATTATTAAGTTATAGAAGAAAGTATTATAAATAAAAGTATTGTAAAAAGGCCTTAGAAAAGAGATTCTAAGACCTTTTTTAATGTTTTTCTACAGTATGCCAGTATATAACTTGCAAAAGAACTTTTTAAAATATATAAAAAAACAAGCTATTTGTACAAAAATGTGCTTTTGTGTACTAAAAATTATATCTTGTCAATATAGTATAGAGAAACCAACTATACTTCTAAATTATAAATTCCATAAATAGGTTTTTCCAAATGATTTCACATTGCTAAAAACTATGGATAACTAAAATTTATAGAGAAACCAACTAAAAACTTGAAATATACATGTAGGTAAATAAGTTTCTCTTAATGATTTCACATGACTAAAAAGCATGAATAACTAAAATTTATAAATGTGAAATCTATATAGAGAAACTAACTAAAAACTTGAAATATACATGAAGGTAAATAGGTTTCTCTTAATGATTTCACATTGCTAAAAATTATGGATAACTAAAATTTATAAATGTGAAATCTATGGATATAACAAAGTAGCAAAATATAGCAAGATAGGGGGGAGCAACATGCAACATGGTACAATAAAGCATTTTAAAAGGCGATGGGTATATCTTGTAGTACTTGCTATGATTTTTCAGCTTATGACAGGTATGGGAATTAGTGCAGAAGCAACAGGTAAGATATTTGTAGGCGGCATGGAAGTGGAAGTAGTGGATATCTCATTGAAAGATGAACATAATCAGCTCATTGGAACAGCAGAAAATCCAATTACAACCAACTCAACAATATCAGTAGCTTATCAGTTTAAATTAGATAAGTGTAAGGAAATCAGTACTAATCAGGCAATCAAAGTTAAATTACCAGAGGTTCTTAAACTTATTAAAGATGAGAATATTGTTTTGAGAGTGGAAGATGAAGAACAGAACATAAAAGAAGTGGGTATATGCGAATTTAAGGCTGAAACTGGTGAGGGGACAATTAGATTTAATGAAGAATTAAAAGCATATGATACAGCGACACTAGGATTTAAGATAGGTGTTAAGATAGATGAGAGTGGTATACAAGAGGGGGGGACAAAGAGAGTAGCCTTTGAAGTTGGTACAAAGGAAATTGGTGTGAACCTAACATTTAAGGGCGATGATGAAGGCGATAAAGAGGAGACACCTCCAACTATTGAAAAAAGTGTAGAACAGGTAAATGAAGCAGCAGGCACTATTACTTGGAAGGTTATTGTAAAAGCAGGAAACAAAGGACTTGAAGGTGCCATTGTTAAAGAGAGTTTTAATTGTGATGAACTGACATTTAAGGGTGTAGAAAAAGATGATGAAGCGTATAATGACTATGAAAAACCCATAGAAGTAGATGGACGAACAATTATAAGAATACAAGTTCCTAAATTAAATGCTAATCAGCAATGTATTTTTAGGGTGATAACTGAGATTAATGACAAGGTTTATGACGTAGAGAATAGTTCTAAAGAAATTAAAAATACAGCTTCTCTAGTCGATCGCACAGAATGTAATTTAACAGGAGAAGATGCCACAGCTTCTACAACAATTGTAGTAGAGTGGATTAAAAAGTCAGCAAAACTAGTTGAAACAATACAAAATGGTGAGTATATCAAGAAAATTAACTGGACAGTCACTGTAAATAGTAATCATCGTAATATTGCAGGATGGAATTTTATGGATTACTTGCCTCAGGGAACAGAATTAATGAAAGAGACTGTTAAACTTAATAACAAGACTGTTAAGTTAGATTATGATTCCAATAGTACAGGTAAAATAAGCTACAAAGATAAAAATAATAATATGCAGACATTAACGTATCAGGGAAAGATGACATATAAATTTGGACCACAAGAAGATCATAATACGTATGTATTTACGTATGCTACTAAGATTGTTGATAAGCAGAGTTTGGATATAGGAAAATATATAGAGTATATTAATTATGCTGAATTTACAGGTTTGGGTACGGGAATAGATGAAACAGTGCATAAATATTATGATTGTGCAAGTGGAAAGGTAAGTATAAATGCTACTAAAAAGTTTGGAAGCTATAATAAAGCAAATCATACAATTACTTGGAATGTTATAGTCAATGCTAATAATGTGGAACTAACAAAAGCAAGAATGGTAGATAAGATACCAGCTGGTTTGGCATTAGACCAGAATTCAATAAGTGTAGAAGGAACCAAGATAGGCACCGCAGAAACAGCTATACCTCATACGAGTTTAAAAGCTAGTTATGATGAAAACAAACTAAAGGAAGGGATTTTAGAATGTACAATTAGTGGTCAGTTAACGAAAGAATGCATGATACAATTTGATACAGTAGTAACAGACCCTAATGTATATGGCACTAATAATCCAAAAACAACATATAAGAATAATGTAGATGTTTATACCCAGGATGGAGAAAGCGAGAAAGAGATGCATACGACTGCCTATGCTGTAGTTCCAATCAAGAGCACAGTTATTAATAAGCAGATTGGAAAGTATGATTATGCATCAGGAACAGCCACATGGCTTATTGTTATTAATGAGAGCTGGTTATCAATAAAGAATTTAGTCATAACGGATGTGATACCAAAAGGACAGCAATATGTTGAAGGTTCTTTTAAAATCTTAAGAGGTAAATTTACATATGATGAAACGAAGCAGCAATATAGTAATGGCAAACAAAGTTTAGATAGTGTGACGAATTATGCCTCTAAGCAGCCAGAAATCATTAATGTAGCGGAAGGACAGCAGCTAACGTATAGCTGTGAGGGAACACCTTTAGAGACAATAGATGCTATTTATACAGTTGTTTTAAAAACTAAGATTAATCCAGAGGTAATCTATAAACCAGGAGAGAAAGCGAAGATAAGTAACAAAGCAACTATTACAAGTCCAACGCTTGTTGAAGGCGGTGTTTCAAGTGAAGCAGAGAAGACACTCAATAATAGCTTTGTTTTAAAGAGTGGTAAGCAGGCGAGTATAGATGAGCCTATAGAGTGGAAAATCGTAATTAACCCTAATCAGGTAGCGATAACAGATGTAGTCATAACGGATGTAATTAGTAAAGCTTTAAAATTAGATACAGATAGTATTAAGCTTTATAAGGTAGCCATTACATCAACGGGAGCCATTGATGAGGAGAATAGAGAAGCTGTAGCATTTGATGCTAAGAATGTAACATACCGTGCAGATACAAATACTTTTACATTTAGCTTTGGAAAGGATATTACAATTCATGAATGTTATGAGCTTGTATTTAATACGGATGTTGTGACGATTAAATCAGAAGCTGACTATACGAACACTGTTTCTCTGAAGGGGGCAACCTTGGAAAAAGTAGAAGAGGCAACAAGTGAACCTGTAAAAACTCAGTTTTCAGATAGCTGGGGTAAAGTGACTAAGAAGAAGGGAACAGTAAAGATTCGTAAGATTGATGCAGAAACGGAGAAAGCATTAGTTGGTGCAGAATTTATCTTAAGTGATGGTAAAGTAAGCTTCGTGGCAGAAACGAATGAAGAGGGTGTTGCTCTTTTTGAAGACATTCCTTTAAATAAAGAGTATACAGTAACTGAAAGTAAGGCACCAAGCGGTTATAAGCAGCTTATGGGAGCCCTAGATAAGATTACATTAACCCATGCTGAGACTAGAGAGATAACCGTTGAAAATACACTTATTAAAAATGGTCTAGAGTTTAAAAAGCTAGACCAAGAAGGAAGAGCAGTAGAAGGGGCAGTCTTTAAGTTATACAGTAGCAAAGATGAGAGTAAGAATTGGACTAAGACAAGTGATAAGGATGGTTTAGTAACCTTCACGCAGATTCCATTAGGTAAGTATTTATTAAAAGAAATAGCAGCGCCAACTGGATATATGCTTTCTAATACGATTTACGAGGTGGAAATTAAGAAGGAAGCACCTGCAAGTATTATTGTTCAAGGAGACAGTACATTAACTCAGGTAAGTGAAATAAGAAATGAGTCAATTAGAGGAAGCATAAAAGTTATTAAAGTTAATGAGAGTCAAAAAAACTTAAAGGGTGCTATGATTAGCTTATTAAATAGTGATTACCAGACTATTAGAACGCTAGAGACAGATGAAAATGGTATTGCTTATTTTGAGAATATCCCGTATGGGACTTATTATATTCAAGAAACACAGGCACCGAGTGGCTATCTTTTAATTGAGGGATTACATGAGATTCAGATTCAAGAGAAGGATGAACAAGAACTTATATTAGTTAACAAAACAAAGCCGAAGGATGATGATAAACCAGCGGATAAAGATAAAGATAAAGATGATGGAACAACCACTACTACGCATGAGGAAGAGAAGGGCGATATAGAATATAATGAATATAAGGAAGATAATAAACCTATCACACCACAAGAAGCAGATATTGCCCTTGAAGAAAATAAAGAGAATTACAGTGCAGCGGATCAGTCTGTTAAAGAATATGCAAGTATGAATGATGCACCAGGTTACGCGGCGTGCATTGTATCAGATGATGAAATGTTGCCTAAGACGGGGAGTCATGTCAGGATTCCGCTTGAAATGTTATTCGGTGGTATTTTTATTGGACTAGGTAGTGGTATAAGTTTTTATAGAAGAAAGAAAAAACAATAAGTGGTAAAAGGAGTGTTGTGAGAATCATTAAGGAGCTCACAACGCTCTTTTTAGTGGATAAATTTGTTAATTAGATTAATCAATATAATACATTTGAAAAATTTGAAAATTATGATATATTCAATTGATGACATGAAAAGCTACATATTAGGAAAATTACATTACTTACTTATAAACTAAAACCGATATAAATGAATCTAAATTGTAGTATATAGGAGTATAGATAAGGCAATATTTATAAATGTAGGGAGAAAAATATATGAAACATATATTACTAGTAGATGATAATTTATTAAATCTTAAATTAGCAGCTAATTTATTAAGAGAGTATTATAAAGTAAGTGCAGTTAAATCAGGCGTGCAGGCGTTAGAATTTTGCAAAGAGAATGCTCCAGACCTTATTTTATTAGATGTAGATATGCCTGAGATGGATGGATTTGAAACAATTAAACACTTAAAGGCGAATCCACACACATGCAAAATACCAGTAATTTTTCTAACAGCTTATAGTAGTAGTGAAATAGAGGCTAGGGGATTTGAATATGGCGCTGTAGATTTTATTATTAAACCATTTGCTAAGAGCAGTATGCTACATCGGATAGAAACACATTTGCAGCTTTATGCATATCAGCAACATTTAGAGGAAGTTGTGGAGGAATTAGAAGATAGCATTGTAACAAGTTTTTGCAAACTTATAGGCTGTAGAGACTGTGAAACTGGTGAACATGTGGAACGGACAAGAAAATATGTAAAACTTTTAGCGGAAGAGCTTCAAAGAGAAAGTAAGTTTCAAGATATATTAGATGAAGGCTATATAGAAAAGCTTGTTAGAAGTGCACCCCTTCATGATATAGGAAAGATTGGGATTAGTGATGCTGTTTTATTAAAACCAGACCAACTGACACCTGTAGAGTGTGAAAAGATGAAACAGCACACAATTGTAGGGGCAGAGATACTTGAAAAGATTATAGAGATTACACCTTCTCAAAATTATTTAAATATTGCTAAAGAGATTGCAGGAAGTCATCACGAGTGGTATGACGGCAGTGGCTATCCCTATGGCCTTAAGGGAGAAAAAATCCCTCTTAGTGCACGTATTATGGCGGTAGCAGATGTATATGATGCACTTATTTCACATCGCATATATAGGGAAGCTATGTCTCATGAAATGGCCTGCGATATTATTATTATGGGGCGCGGTAAACAATTTGATCCCGTTATTGTAGATGCCTTTATTAATATTAAAAATGAATTTTATAATGTGGCTGAGCAAATAAAAGAAGGCATACAAGATGAGGAAAGACATTTAAAGATGCAATCAAAGAATTAGTATAACGTATATTAGATTAAAAATATGGAGTGCTGCGAAAATATTTATTTCGCGACATCTCCATATTTTTTTTGTTTTTAAAGAATAAAAATTCAATATATTTGAAATAATTAGTATTGACATACAATATTATACGCCATATAATATAGAAAAATAAATAGTATTAGAAGTAACTGACAAGTAAGCAACATGTGATAAGCAAAAATATGAAAGACTGGAGGCGTGTTTATGGCATTTCAAATAGGAGGTAGTTTGTTAGAAACGTGTGTATTAGCCTTATTAAGGGGAGAGGCGACATATGGCTATAAGCTAACTCAAGAAGTTAGAGAAGCAATTGATGTATCAGAATCTACATTATATCCAGTGCTTAGAAGATTGCAAAAGGAAGGGTGCTTAGAAACATATGATGCGCCATATCAGGGGAGAAATAGAAGGTACTATCGTATTACACCTTATGGAGAAGTCAGAGTATGTGAACAGATTAAAGAATGGAATGTATATAAAGATAAGATAGATCATGTATTAATAGGAGGTAGTAAGGATGAATAAAAAGGAGTTTTTACAAAGATTAAGAGACAATCTTACACCAATGCCGGAGGAGGAAGTAAGTGCTGCACTTAGATATTATGAGGAGTATTTTGATGAAGCTGGCATTGAAAATGAAGCAAGAGTATTAAAGGAACTGGGGAATCCTGAGCAAGTGGCAAAACAGATTTTAGCAGATGGCGGCATAAGAGAAGATAAGCGAGAGAACAAGGTAAAACAAGGAAAGATGCCGATATGGATAGCACTTGGCGTTGTATTATGCATTATTGTAGTGGGCTCTATTTTAAATAGGTCTTCAAGTAGTACTTATAATGAGGGAAATATAATAAGTCAGCAAGGTAAAGTTGGGTATACAGATGTAGATAAGGTGCTAAAGTCTTTTGAGAATATAGATGTGGAAATTGATATGATGGAAGTCCAAATTGTAGAAGGAGAAGATTATAAAGTAGAAATCCATTACTTATCTTCTGATGAGATGAGCTATGAGGTTAAAAATGATACTTTAATATGTGTTGAACGAAATACTAAAGAATTTAAAAATAGACAAAATAGCATGACCATTTATGTACCAAAGGGTGTAGCACTTAATAAAGTAAATATTGCCTCAGGCATGGGAGATAGTACAGTTACAAATCTTACAGCAGCCAATATTGTAGTAGAAAATGGTATGGGTGATTTTGATGCAAAGGAAGTTATCTGTGAAACAATAGATGTGGAATTAGGCATGGGGGACGCAAAAATAGCAGGTACTATAAAGGGTGACATTAATATTGATAATGGGATGGGAGATGTTAAGTTAGACTTAACAGGAAAGCGACAAGATTATAATTATGATATAGATAGAGGCATGGGCAGTATTAAGATTGCTGGGACAAAGCATGAAGGCATGGGAGAGGTAAAAGAAGATAATAAGGCACCAAATACAATTGTAGTAAGCAATGGTATGGGCGATACAGAAATTGAATTTAAATAGAATTTAAATAAATAAAGGAGGGGTGCCTAAAATGGCAACCTCTCTTCTTTTTGGAAGGATTTACTTTTAACTTTACTACTTCTCTTTTTAGTGTATTTGCTGTATACTAAAAATAATATCTAAAAATATGACAAAGTTTGAGAGCTACGTCACAAGCAGTGATGGGAGGAGAAATCTATGCCTATATTAGAGACACATTATAATGCAGCAGAGTTAGAGGATATGACGGATGAAGCATTAATAGAAGCCTATAGAAATAATAATAGACAAGCTATAGAAATTTTAGTACAACGTTATAAAAAGTTCGTACGTCATAAAATAAAGACAACGTATTGTGTAGGAGCGGATAAAGAAGACCTAATACAAGAAGGGATGATTGGATTATTTAAAGCCATTAATGATTACAATAAAGAGCGAGAAGCAAGCTTTAAATCTTTTGCAACGTTATGTGTAACGCGACAACTTAGCACAGCTTTTAAAACGGTTACTAGACAGAAACATATGCCCCTAAATACAAGTATTTCACTAAATCTTCCAGTTAACAAAAGCGGAGAAGAAGATGAAGAAGGCGTTACTTTAATGGATGTTCTAAAAAGCAAAGAAGAATTTTCACCAGAAGATGAAGTGATTAATGAGGAAAATTTTAAAGTGCTTAATGAATATATTTCCAAAGTTTTAAGTGAGATGGAACTCAAAGTACTAAAATCATATATTGATGGTAAAAACTACCATGAGATTGCAAAAGAGATGGACAAAACACCTAAGGCAATAGATAATGCACTGCAAAGAATCAAAAAGAAATTAGAAGGTATTAGTAAGTAAATGTAGGGTAAGGATGAGGTAAATGGGTAAAGCAGAGGAAAATAAGCGAAAAAAGCAAGAAGCACTATTTAATACAGCCTTTGAATTATTTTCAACAAAAGGGATTAATAATACAGCTATTAATGATATTGTAGAAAAAGCTGGTGTGGCAAAGGGAACCTTTTATCTATATTTTAAAGATAAGTATGATATTAGGGATAAACTTATTATTCGCAAAACAACGGCTTTATTTGGAGAAGCACTAAAGGCATTAAACAATAAAGAAACGATAGAAAGCTTTCCAGAGCAAGTGATTTTTGTGATTGACCACGTTATTGAAGATCTTAGAAAGGATAAATTCTTAGTAAAGATGATTTCAAAAGATTTATCTTGGGGAGTCTATAAAAAAGCACTTACACAGATGGTAGAAGAAGAGGATAAGTCTTTGAGTTTTTATCATATGTTTATGAAGGGTGCCAATAGCGGTGGTACACATCTCGGAGATCCAGAGGTCACATTGTTTTTAATTGTAGAATTAGTAGGAAGTACAGCTTATAGTTCTATTTTATTAGAACAACCTAAGCCTATAGATGAATTAAAACCACACTTATATCAAAGTATCAGAAAGATATTAGAAGTGGAACAAATTAAGGAATAAGGAGCTGTTGCATTAACTATGGTTGTTAGTGCAACAGCCCTATTTTTTTAGAAGACTTTTTTAGAAAATAAATAATCCCTAGCCCTAAAAGGGCTAGGGGATAAAAGATTAGAAATTACAGCGTGGTAAGACATCTTCAATATTGTCGATACGGTTTAAGTTAAAGTATATAACCTTTTGAGAACAAGGATTAATTGCTTTAATGAAGCATTTACCGATACTAACGATTACAACACACATTCTACAGCCTTGAACATGGATAATAACTCTTTGATTAGTTAATTTACAAGCAACTTCTCTAAGGCTATCTTTACAGCTACAATCATTGTTGTTAATATTTGGGCAAGAAATACCTGGGCAATTATCCTGGAAGCGATCACAGTCATCCCAATCATCACAGTCATCACAGTCGTGGAAACGATCACAGCGGTCACAGCAATCATGGCGATCACAGCAATCATGGCGGTTACAGCATTTTTTATGATTTCTGCCACAGAAATCATCATCAAAAGAACGTGTTAAAAATGTTCCGTTATTTTTACAACAACTCATATTAAGTCCTCCTTATTTAATTAGAATATTATTTGGGTCAGATTAGCATTGAGGTAAGCATTCTTCGATAAAATCGATACGGTCAAAGTTAAAGTATCTAATATTACCACTACCAAGTTCAATTGCTCTTATATAGCAAGGGCAAACTTGACAGATAATAACACAAAAGCTACAACGATCAGAATGAATAATTGTTTTTTGATTTACGAGACAAGCTAAGTCATGTTGAAATCCCATAGAAATACCTCCTAAACATTATAAGTGTACTAACACATATAGAGAAGCGGGCGTGCCGCGTAGTTTTCTCTACTATAAAGTATGAACCTTTTGGAAGTAATGTTACAAAGAAGGATAAAAAAATACATAATAACTGTTTTTATAAAATTTAATATAAAGAAGTTTTGTTAATAATATTTTGCAATTTTATAGGAAAATGTTATAATCTCTATATATAACAAAAAATGAGTGAAAGATTAGAAGGGAGATTTACATGTTTTATACTAGTACACGCAAAAAACTTGAAGAAATTACAGCTACAAAGGCTATTTTACAAGGAATCTCAGAAGATGGTGGTTTATTTGTACCAACAGCCTTACCTAAGATAGATTTCAAATTAGAAGAAATGCTTGATTGGAATTATCAAGAACTTGCATATCGTGTGATTCGTTTATTCTTTGAAGATATGAAAGAAGAAGACCTCAGATATTGCACAACCCATGCATATGATACAAAATTCGACAACGACGAAATTACACCACTTGCTTCTACAAGACAAGCAAATTTCTTAGAACTTTTCCATGGCCCTACAATTGCCTTCAAAGATATGGCGCTTTCAATTTTGCCATACTTTATGCTAGTAAGTAAGAAATATAATAATGAAACAGATGATATTGTTATTTTAACAGCAACATCAGGTGATACAGGTAAAGCTGCTCTTGAAGGATTTAGCGGTGTAGAAGGTACAAAAATTATTGTATTCTTCCCAGAAGACGGTGTAAGTGATGTCCAAAAACAACAAATGGTTACAACAGAAGGGGATAATACTTTCGTAGTAGGGGTAAAAGGTAACTTTGATGATTGTCAGACAGGCGTAAAAGAAATCTTTGGCAATGCAGCATTTAAGAAAGAACTTGCAGATAAAAATTATAAATTCTCTTCAGCCAACTCTATTAATATTGGTAGACTTGTACCACAGGTAGCATATTACTTTGCAGCCTATGCAAAAATGGTGAAAGCCGGTAAACTTGAACTTGGTAAAGAAATGAATGTGGTTGTACCTACAGGAAACTTTGGAAATATCTTAGCTGCGTACTATGCTAAAAATATGGGACTTCCTATTAAAAAGTTGGTTTGTGCATCAAATACAAATAAAGTACTTTTTGATTTCTTAGAAACAGGCACATATGACCGCAATCGTCAGTTCCATTTAACAAGTTCACCATCTATGGATATTTTAATTTCTAGTAACCTTGAACGTTTACTTTATCATGTAAGTGGGGAAAATACTGCTAAAGTATGTGAATTAATGAAAACACTTAAAGAAGACGGTGTTTATACGGTAACTGAAGAAATGCGTGCCAATATGAAAGATTTCTATGGCGGTTATGCAGATGATGCGATGACAAAAGCAACAATTAAAAAAGTGTATGAAGAAGAAGGATACCTCATGGATACACATACAGCTGTAGCATATGCTGTATATGATAAATACGTAGCAGATACAAAAGATGAAACACCTACAGTAATTGTTTCTACAGCTAGTCCATATAAATTTACAAGTAGTGTTATGACTGCTGTTTCAGAAAAATATGAAGGCATTGATGATTTTACGTTACTTGAAGAAATGAAAAAAATTGAGAATGGCTATATGCCAAAGGCAATGGATGGTATTGCAGAGCGCCCTGTTAAACACAAAACCGTTTGTGAAGTTAGCGAAATGCCACAAATGGTAAGAAACTTTTTAGTATAATAGTATTATTTTTCTAATATTATACATAAGAAGATTAAGATTTATGGTTAAGATGTAAAAATAGGGAGTGGTCAAAGTGAAAGAAGTAATGTATAATGGTTATGCTAAAGAAGTATTAGAAGCATTTCCTAAAGGGGTCTTTCTGAGCGTATCTGATGGTCAAAGAGATAATACGATGACGATTGGATGGGGAAGTATAGGCTTCATGTGGAAGAAACCTATTTTTATGGTGATGGTAAGACACACCAGATATACTTATGAACTTATTGAAAAAGCAGACTGTTTTACAGTAAGTGTGCCACTTTCAACAAATCTCCAAAAAGAGTTAGGTATTTGTGGCAGTAAGTCAGGAAGAGATGTAGATAAATTCCAGGTGGCAGGTCTTACTAAACTTAGAGCTAATAAGGTAAATGCACCACTGATAGGTGAATGTGATCTACATTTTGAATGCAAAATTGTAGGAAAACAAAAACTAACGAAAGAAGTACTTTTGCCAGATATAGATACAGCCTGGTATAGTGATGGTGATTATCATACACTATATTATGGAGAAATTGTCGGCACTTACACAAAGTAGTATATCTACTGGCGTGACGCACGTACTTTAGAGTAAGAAAAGGAGAATACAAATGACATTATTTGAACTTTGGAACAACTATGGCGAAGAAGCTAAAGACAGATCAGTAGAAGAATACAAAAAAGTAGTAGAAAACTACTTAGGTAGAGAAAGAGATGTATACAGCTACTTACTTTCACACACAGATGAAGTAGTAGAAGGTACAATTGCTGAACTTGGTAAACGTTTCAACATGAACGAAGTAGAATTCTTAGGATTTGTTGATGGAATCAACACAAGCCTCGTAAATGGTGAATATGATTTAACAAACTTCACAGGTGAATCAGTTGTAAGACTTGAATTTGACCTTAAAAAATTATACTGGAACATGTTAGATGCTAAAGCTGAATGGCTTTACGGTTTACCACAATGGGAAACATTATTAACAGCAGAAGAAAGAGCTGAAGTTAAAAAATCTTACAACCAAAGTAAAACAATCGTTAAAGCGAAAAAAGTTGGACGTAATGAGCCATGTCCATGTGGAAGCGGCAAAAAATACAAACAATGTTGTGGAAAATAACTGCTCATTATGAGCAGTTATTTTTTATAGAGTAGGAAAGTTGGTCTTGTAACTTTACTGCTCTATACTTAAAAGCAATAATATCAGTTGTTTTATTATAGAGTAGGAAAGTTGAATTTTTAGCTTTGCTACTCCAAACTCAAAATTTGAGTTGATAATGTGACGCTAGTCGCTTTATTTTATGAAGGGAAGTGTAGAGATGGACATTAAATGGTCTTATTATTTAATTGCCCTAATTTATGTATTAGTCATTGTACTTAGACTTATTAATATGGGAAAAGCAACTAAGTTCAAAGAAGAGCATGTATCGCATTTAAAATTCTTTACAATTAAAAAGGATTTCTTTACAACAGTGACGATTATTTGTATTGTTGTAACTGTTGCAATTAATGGTGCCGCACTTATTGGTGGCAAAAATCTTAATATGAACAGCATTATTATTACACTTTTAGTTATTGGTTTCACATTAATTAATAGCTTTACAAGTATTTTACTTGATGAAGAAGGGAATAAAGCACTGTTCTATGGTTATACCATTGAGGAAGGTGAAATTGAATCCCTCAAAGCAAAAGAAAAGAGTAAAAAAACAATTTATGATATTACTTTTACAAAAGAAGTAGATAGCTATAATTATGCAAAACTTATTGTATATGGTAGTAATAGAGAAAAACTTAAGGCTGCCTTTGAAGGTTTTGTAAAAAAAGAAGAAGTGCACAACTCATAAAAACGTTGTGTACTTCTTCTTTTTTACATTGTAGGCTAGTTGCTACTTAACATAAGTATGATATAATAGAAGATGCATGTAAAAATATGTAAATTTGTAGTCAATAATATATTTAAAGGAGAGGGGCATATTATTGATTACATCGTAAGGGAGTAGGGTGAAATATGAATAACAATGAGATTATGCTAGAGAATGAGCGACAAGTTAATGAGCTGATGAAGGGGATTGGGAAAAGGATGCTCTTGATTACGCCAATAATGCTAATTTTATGGGGACTAAAGATATTTATATTGGATTTGGTACCTATGCTTGTATTAACTGGATTGGCAGTTATAGCATCATTTATGCCGATGATTGCGCCTAAGATAGTAAGACGAGAACAACATATTAAGTGGATAATTGTTGGGGTATATATTTTAATTATTATGTGTATATATACGCTAACATTTGCAAACACCTTATTATATTGGGCAATACCTATAGCTATAGCAACGCTGTATTATGATGTGAAGTTTATTATAGGGACAGCACTATTAATAGTGCCAGCGATTATAGTAGGTGAAATAGGGTCTAGTTTACTCGGATTAGTATTTGAAGCGGGTATTGAATGGATTCCATTGCATTTAGGAATGTATTTATCAGGAATTGCTATTTTGGGAATTATCTTAATAGGGCTTGCTAAGCGAACAGTAGAAATGTTAGAAAAATCTTATGCATTAACAGACAAAGTACAAGAGTACTTAAATCAAAATATAGAAACTTCACAAGTTGTGGGACAAGCTATAGCAGTTGTTAATGAAAATATTACAGAAACCAATCAGGTTATTCAAGAGGTAGGAGAATCGATTGAAAATATTGCTTTAAGTTCAAATGATATTATTGTAGTAGCACATGAAACTGAAAACATTGTACATGATACGGTAGATAAAATCAAAGAGGCAGAGTATCAAGCTAGAGAAATCAATGAAATTAATGCTAAGATTGTAGAAGTAACAAATGAAAGTAAGGGAAAACTGGGTAGATTCTTTGAGGCGATTGAACAGATTAAAGATAAGACAGATTATAGTAAATCCTGTATGCAACATTTAGAGGTAAAGCTTCAAAATGTTACGGAGACATTGAGTCATATTGGACAAATATCAGACCAAACAGAACTATTAGCACTTAATGCATCAATCGAAGCAGCTAGAAGTGGGGAAGCAGGTAGAGGCTTTGCTGTTATTGCAGATGAAGTGAAAAAGCTTGCGGTAGAATCAGTTAATTATGGAAGCAGCGTAGAAGAAATTATTAAGGGTGTACGTAAGGATACGAGTGAGGTTGTAGCAGCTATTCAAGAAAACTATAATGAGGTTGTTAGAAGTGCTGTGTACATAGAAGAAACGAATAAGAGTTTTGATTATTTCTTAGAAGTGCAACAGAATATGGTAAATCAAATTAATGCTATTTCAACAGCAATGAACGGGTTTATTAAAGATGCGTATGAAATGGAAAATGGCATTAAGCTTCTTTTATCTAAAAATGAACATAATGCAAATGAAATAGAAGAAATAGAGCGAGCTATTTTAGAATTGACGAAGAAGTCAAGGGTTATAGATGAAGAAATTAAAGAGGTTGCAGTACAAGCAGAAAGACTTACAAGTAAAGAGATAGAATAAATAGACAAATAGGAGTTTATCAAACCAAAAGGTGAGATAAGCTCCTATTTATTTTGGCGTAATAAGGGACAAATCGTATAAAAGTAACTAAATATTTGAGTTGAATTTATCTAAATTAATAAAAAGGTAAGGAGATAAAATTAATATGATATAGAAATGGACGAGATAATTGCATAAGTGACCAAAGGTCATTAAATTAAGAAGCGGTTAATTGTTTATAATAAATAACTAAACAATAAATAATAAAAAATATAGAAAAATAAAATAATATTTTATTTTTTCAAATAAAGTGATAGAATGAGGAGGTAAACCTAAAGCACTAGGTTTATAATGCTATGAATAAGAGAGGGAATGTTATGGAAGATATTATTAAGCAAATAGTCCAAATCGATTCTGTAGCGCTCAATACGAAGAAGCTAAATGAAGAAAGCTTAAAACTTAAGAGAGAGCAGTATGAGAAGGAGATTAGTGACTATAGGGACGAAGTAATAACGCGTGCTTATAAAAGAGCGGATGAAGTATACGAACAGATTGTAAGTACAGGAACGCAGCAACATGATCTTGAAGAACAAAAATGTAAGAAGATAGCATTAGTAGTGGAAAATCGCTATTTGCAGATTGAAGAAACATTATTACAAAATACCTTTAATGAACTTTTCGGAGTGGAGGGATAGTATGAATCCTTTTGCATCCTATAATGCAATTAATACAAAGTTAAGTGCAAAACGTAGAACTTTTCTTTCTGAAAAAGAATGGGGAAAAGCAGCTGAATTAAAAACTGTTCCTCAAATGATTGAATTTCTGAAGAAACGAGAAGGTTATATAGATATTTTTACAAAGTATAAGATGGAAGAATTACGCCGTGGTGATTTAGAAGTCTTGCTAGAACGCTATATGGTAAGTCAGATAGAGTCTATATTACATTATTATGCAGGAAGCTATAAAGAATTTTTCAAGGTATTTCTCATGGAATATGAAATTAATGACTTACAGATTATATTACGTACCATTGCTAGAAATGAAGATAAAAGTGGGCTGGAAAAGTCTTTTGTACACTCTGAGAAATATGAAAAGTGTAATTATCAAAAGCTTCTAAGTAGTAAAAATGTAGCTCAGTTTATTGATGCTTTAAATGGAACCATTTATTATGAGGCACTTAAGACAATGGTTCAAGAAGATGTGAATAAACGAGAATTTCATATGGAGATGAAACTTTACATTTTATTCTATAAAGGTTTAATGGAAGGTATTAATAAGTTAGAGGCAAAAGATCAAGAAGTAGGCAAAAAGATAATAGGTACCAAGGCAGATTTGATAAATATTCAGTGGATTTATCGTGCCACTAAATATTATGCAATTAGTCCAGAGGAAATACTAATTTACAGTTTACCTTTTGGTAACAAGCTAACGTATCAAAAGCTAAAGACCTTATGTTATGCTAAAAGTTTAGAAGAATTTAAGCAGATGGCAGAGAAGTTTATCGGCTATCAATTGTTTACTGATTCAGAGGATGAATTTTTAGACCGTAACATTGATAAATGTATTTATGAATTTGTGCTTCGATTCCTTAGAGGAGATGAAAGCATAGCACAAACCTTGGCATATATTTATACCTTGGAAATAGAGGTTAAAGATTTAACCTCATTAACGGAAGGTATCAGATATACTTTGCCAGAAATTGAGCTAAGTAAATATTTAGTTCATAACCTATAATGAGCGGAGGAAGCTACACATGGCTATTGAGAAGATGAAACTCTTAAATCTAGTGGGCGCACTAGATGAAGAAAATGCAATACTACAAGAGCTAGTTCTTTGCGAAAATGTTCATTTAAACCTAGAACATAGCGACGCGTACGACAATAGTTATATTATGCATGAGTATGAAGCCATGATGCCTAGCGGCACGGCCACAAGAAAGGAAGAGAATTACTCTGAAATACAAAGTAAGCTTGGTGAAGTAATGAATCAAGTAGATAAGATGAGTAGTGATTTAAGGCTTAAAATAAAAGTCGCTAAAGATGGCATTAAAGCTTACACAAGGCAGCAAGCTATTAAAGATTTTGAAGAACTTCAGGGAAAAATAGGTTCAGACCTTGAAGCTATAGGGCAAAAGAAGTCAAAAGTAAGCGAATTAAAATTACTAGATCAGAGACTAGGTTATATTACTAAAGATATTGATTTTAGCACACTTGATAAATTAAATTATTTCGAGTATGAAATAGGTATGTTATCTCGAGATAATAGGGTACATATAAGAAAAAATTATGAGAACATTAGTGCACTTATTTTTGAAGTTGGTGAGATTGAGGATAGTAGAGAAGATATCTATATTGTTTTCTATCTCAGTGAGTTTAAGGATGAGACACAAAAAATATTAAAATCTTTAAATTGGAGTAAATTAGATATTCAAGTCAATCTTGTTGGAAATGTTGAAAGTACGAGGAAAGATCTTGCTTCCAAAATTAGTGTATTAGAAAAACAGATTGAACGGTTAGAAAAGGATGTATTTGAAAATAAAGAAGAAACCAATCTTCTTTTAGATAGAATTTACTCTAGATTACAGTTGGAATTAAAAATTTATGCTTTAAAAGAGCAAATCTTTAGAGGAAATAATGTCTTTGTACTGAGTGCTTGGATTAAGGCAAGAGATTATGATGTTTTAGAGGAACACATTGCAAGTGTTACAGACAAATATGTCATGCTTTCAAAAGATCCGAAGGAATTAGGTGACTCAGTAATGCCACCTACAGAACTTAAGAATAATTGGTTCTTTAAACCTTTTGAAATGATTGTTAAACTTTACGGACTTCCAACCTACAATGAAATTGACCCAACACCATTTTTAGCAATTACATTTTGTTTAATGTTTGGCATTATGTTTGGAGATGTTGGGCAAGGCGCAGTATATTTTTTAGCAGGTGTTTTTCTTGCTAAGAAGATGCCTACACCAGCCGGTATTTTAAAACGACTAGGTGCAACTTCCGTTATTTTTGGCTTTGTATATGGTAGTATATTTGGACTTGAAGAGATTCCTGTGATTAAAGACATTGCCCTTGTTCATGGTGGCCCACTTAATACGACCAATATTATGCCTATTTTAGTTGCAGGTGTAGCATTTGGTGTTGCAGTACTTACTGTTTCATTTGTCATTGGTATTATTAACTGTCTTAGAAGAAGAGATATAGAGGGCGCATTGTTTGGCAAAAATGGTGTAGCAGGCTATTTATTCTTTATGGGATTTATTTGTACAGCATTATGTATTGTAAAAGCTATTCCAGTATCAGTGGTTGTACCTGTTGTAGTGATGGTTTTAATGATGGCTATTATGGTACTTAAAGAGCCATTAGCACATCTCGTAGAAGGTGAAAAAGAACTTATAAAAGGTGAGACGAGTGCTTACTTTGTAGAAAGCGGATTTGAAGGTTTTGAGACATTACTTTCTACACTCAGTAACTCTATTTCATTTATTCGTGTGGGGGCATTTGCATTAAACCATGCGGGATTATTCTTAGCCTTTTCCGTTATGGCAAGTTTAGTACCTTATATATGGCTTAAGATTTTGATTATTATATTAGGAAACATACTTATCTTAACACTTGAAGGTTTGGTTGTATTTATTCAAGGGTTAAGACTTCAGTACTATGAAATGTTCAGCAAATATTTTGGTGGTGATGGTATTCCTTATACACCACTTAAAATAGAAGAAAGATAATATAGAGAAACCAACTAAAACCTTGAAATATACATGCAGGTCAATAGGTTTCTCTCAATGATTTCACATGACTAAAAATCATGAATAACTAAATTTTATGAATGTGAAATCTATAATAAATTCAATAATTTTAAGAATTAGAGAGGATGAAATACAATGATGCAATTAACAATTTTTTTAGCAGCAGTTATAGCAGTAGGAACAATTCTTTATGGTGTTAAGATGATGAAATCTCAAAAAGCAGGAAACTTAAGAAATACAATGCTTACTTCAATTGGTTTATTTAGTGCAATGATTATTATGTTTACGATAGCTGGTACAGGAGACCTTATGGCAGCAGAAGCCGCAGCAGATGCAGCTGGCACAGCGCTTTCTTTTGGTGATGGTTTAAAATATGTAGCAGCAGCACTTAGTACTGGGCTTGCAACAATGGGTACAGGGCGTGCAGTTGGATCAGTAGGTGCGTCAGCTATTGGTGCAGTTTCAGAAGATTCAACAATCTTAGGTAAAACACTTATTTTCGTAGGTATGGCAGAAGGTATTGCTATTTACGGTATGATTATTTCTATTCTTATTCTTTTCATCTAATAAAGAATAAGGAGTGGAGGGTAGCTATGAAATCATTTTTATTAAGTGATAATCATGATACCTGGGTAGGTATGAGGCTTGCTGGTGTAGATGGCGTTGTACTTCATGAAAGAGAAGAAGTATTAAAGGCGCTTAAGGCAGCTACGCTGGACCCGGAGATCGGTATTATCTTATTAACAGAAAAGGTCGTGGACATGGTGCAAGATGAGGTCATGGACTACAAATTAAAAAATAAGAAGCCATTAATTATAGAAATTCCGGATAGACATGGTACAACAAGAGGGACTGATATAATTACTAATTATATCAGGGAGTCTGTGGGCATCCGAATATAGAGGTGAAAAAAGATGGTTACAATTGAACAGAAATTAACCTTATTTTCAAAGCTTTTAAACCAAGAATTAAAAGAAGAAGTTGATAAAAAAAGTTTAGAACTTGAAAAAGAATATGAAGGAAAAATTGCTGAGAGTAAATATAAGATTGATAAAAAAGCCGCAGATATCATAGATGATGCAAGAAAACGTGCGGAGACAAAGAAAATAGAACTTATTAGTAAGGGCAAAATGAGTAGTAAAAAAGAAACAATGTTAACAAAAGAAAAAGTAGTTGTACGTTTTATGGAAGCCCTTATTGAGCGTACAAGAAAGTTTACGGATAAACCAACGTATGAAAATTACTTGGTAAAAACAATTAAAGAATTAGATGAACTTAAAACGTATAAAAATCCTTTAATTGTTTATATGACAGCAAAGGATTTAGAAAGATATCAGAGTCTCGTAAAAAGTAGTTTAGTAGAACTGGGATTAAAGCCAGAGCAAGTTCAATTAGAGGCAGCAGCTAATGACATGATAGGCGGATTAATTATTACAGATCCTATTTTAAATATGAAAGTTGATTTGAGTATGCGTAGTATTATTGAAGAATCTAAAGAACGCATAGTAGAACTTGTAACATTAGCTTTAGGAGAGGCTGGTGAAGGCATTGAATAATTACGGCATAGTAGAACTTATAAATGGACCCGTTGTAAAAGGAACTGGCATGTCTGACTTTAAAGTTAATGAAATGGTTACAGTAGGTGAAAGACAACTTATTGGTGAGGTTGTTTCATTAGATGGCGATGTTGCAACTGTTCAGGTATATGAAGAAACAGAAGGCTTAAAAGCTGGCGAACATATTATTTCTACAGGTGCGCCCCTTTCGTTAACATTGGGGCCTGGTATGCTGAGTAATATGTTTGATGGAATTCAAAGACCACTGAAAAAGATTCAAACACTTTCAGCAGATTTTATTCCTGAAGGTATTGGTCTTCTATCTCTAGATGAAGATAAAGAGTGGGATGTAGTACTTACAGTTAAAAAGGGAGACTTCTTACCAGGAGGTTTCCCTTATGCCGAAGTACAAGAGACACAAAGTATATTGCACAAGATTATGGTACCTCCAAATCTTAAAGGAACGATTGTAGAGGTTAAACCAAATGGCAAATATCGCATTAATGATACAGTCGCAGTTATAGAAACACCGGAGGGTAAAAAAGTAGATTTAACACTTGTTCAAAAATGGCCAGTACGAAAACCACGCCCTATTGCAGAACGTATTCCTATTTATAAACCGCTTATCACAGGGCAACGTGTCATTGATACATTTTTCCCTATAGCGAAAGGTGGTACAGTAGGTCTTCCAGGAGGATTCGGTACAGGTAAAACAGTTACACAACATCAACTTGCTAAATGGTCTGATGCAGATATCATTGTTTACATTGGATGCGGCGAACGTGGGAACGAGATGACCAACGTACTAGAAGAATTCCCTGCACTTATTGACCCTAGAACAAATAGACCACTGATGGAACGAACAATTTTAATTGCCAATACTTCTAATATGCCCGTTGCAGCCCGTGAAGCAAGTATTTATACAGGAATCACAATGGCTGAATACTTTAGAGATATGGGATATGATGTAGCCATCATGGCAGATTCGACATCTAGATGGGCAGAAGCCCTTCGTGAAATTTCAGGACGCTTGGAGGAAATGCCAGCAGAAGAAGGCTATCCAGCTTATCTGCCATCACGACTTGCACAGTTTTATGAAAGAGCTGGTTGTGTGCATACATTAGGCGGAGATGAAGCTTCGGTTACGATTATCGGTGCTGTTTCTCCAGCAGGTGGAGATTTCTCAGAGCCTGTTACAGAAAATACGAAACGTTTCGTAAGTGCATTTCTTGCCCTAGATAAAAAATTAGCTTATGCAAGACACTATCCATCTATTAACTATTTGACAAGTTATAGTAGTTATGTCGGTCTCTTAAGTGAGTGGTATAAGGAAAATGTAGCACCAGATATGATTGAACTTCGTGGTAAGATGGTAAGACTTTTACAAGAAGAAGAAAAACTTAATGAGATTGTACAATTAGTAGGTGAAGATGTTTTGCCAAATGATCAGTGTCTTGTACTTGAGATTGCAAGAACCATTAAAAAGGGATTCTTACAACAAAATGCACTTCACCAAAATGATACCTATGTTTCATTAGAAAAACAATATAAGATGCTCCATGTCATTGATGATTTATATGAAAATGCACTTAAGTGCGTTAAGATGGGCATTCCTATTTCAAGTATTCGTAAAGAGCCAGTTTTTGAAGAGGTTATTAAAATGAAATATGATGTGCCAAATGATAATATTAGCATGTTAGATGACCTGCGCACTAAGATTGTCAATGACTATAAAGCATTAATGGAAAAATATCAATAAAGGAAAGGAATAGAGCGAAATGAGAAGAGAATACTTAAAACTTGATAAGGTAGAAGGCCCCCTCATTGTCCTTTCCAACATTGATGGTGTAGCCTATGATGAAATCGTAAATATTAAGCTAGACAATGGGGAAATGCGTAAAGGTAAAGTAATAAAAGTAGATGGGAAAAGTGTCGTTGTACAGGTCTTTGAAGGTACAACGGGTATTTCTACCCACAATGCTTCTGTTAAATTTACAGGTGAACCATTAAAGTTACCACTTTCAAGAGAAATCCTAGGACGTTCTTTTAATGGTATTGGTGAACCGGTAGATGGGGCTTATCAAATTATTTCAAAAGATAAATATAATGTTAATGGACGTCCTATTAATCCAGTAGCACGTCGTTATCCAAGAAACTTTATTCAAACAGGTATTTCTGCAATTGATGCCTTAATGACACTTATTCGTGGTCAGAAGTTACCTATTTTCTCTGGAAATGGTATTGCCCATAATGAACTTGCGGTGCAAATTGTAAAGCAAGCTAAAATTGAAGGCGCCAATGCAGATAACTTTGCTGTAGTATTTGGTGCCATGGGTGTACGTCATGATGATGCGGCATATTTTACAAGAAGTTTCGAGGCGGCTGGGGTACTCGACCATGTAGTTATGTATCTAAACTTAGCCGATGACCCTATTACAGAAAGAATTTCAACACCACGTTGTGCGCTAACTGCAGCAGAATATTTGGCATTTGAAGAAAACATGCATGTTCTCGTTGTGCTTACAGATATGACAAGTTATGCAGAAGCATTACGTGAAATGTCTTCAACCCGTGGGGAAGTACCTTCTCGTAAAGGTTATCCAGGATATCTTTACAGTGACTTATCAACGATTTATGAACGTGCAGGGATGCTTGAAGGCAAAGAAGGTTCTATTACAATGATTCCAATCTTAACCATGCCTAATGATGATATCACACATCCAATTCCTGACCTTACTGGATTCATTACAGAAGGGCAAATCGTACTTAACCGTGAGCTAAATCAAAAGGGTATTTATCCACCTATTGATGTATTGCCATCCCTTTCTCGTTTAATGAAAGATGGCATTGGTGAAGGCTATACAAGAGCTGACCATGCAGACTTATCTAACCAGATTTTCTCTTCATACTCTCACGTACAAGATGTAAGATCACTGGCACAAATCATTGGTGAAGATGATTTAGGGGATGTAGATAAACTGTATTTAAAATTCGGTAGAGCTTTTGAGGAAGCTTTCGTGGCACAAGGCGCAAATGAAAATAGGAGTATGGTTGAAACGTTAGAGCTTGGCTGGAAAATCTTATCTATCTTACCAAAATCAGAACTCGATAGACTAGATCCAGAACTTATTGAGCAACACTATAAAGGTAAAAAGGACTGATAACTTATGGCTGTTCTTGTTGCACCAACCAAATCAAATCTTATTAAAGCCAAATCTTCATTAGAACTTTCTAGTAAAGGTTTTGAGCTCTTAGACAAAAAGCGAAACGTTTTAATCAAAGAAATGATGAATCTTGTAGACCGTGCCAAAATGATTCAAGGAAGTATTTATACGACGATTCAAGAAGCTTATGATTACTTACAACAAGTCAATGTAAGTATGGGAATTAAGAATGTAGAGAATCTCGCTAAGAGTATTCCAAAGGATGAGGAGTTTGAGATTCTTTTAAAGAGCGTCATGGGTGTAGATATCCCAACGATTAAATATGAAAAAAAGCAAGTGTCACCTAGCTATGGTTTTCATAATAGTACACTCGTACTTGATGCAGCAGCAGAGAAATTCAGAGAAGCACGTTATATGATGTATGAACTTGCAGAAATTGATAACTGTATTTTTAAGTTAGCAAAAGAAATTCAAAAAACGCAAAAACGTACGAATGCACTTCAACATATTCAAATACCAAAGTACAAAGAACAAGTGAAATATATTCAAGAAGCCCTTGAAGAAAAAGAGCGTGAAGATTTCTTTAGACTTAAACGTGTCAAGGGAAGAAGCGACTCATAAAGTTATTTTTGTACCACAGTATGCATATAATATAGAAGGAATTGGAAATCAAAGTTTAAAAATTCCCTTGCAAAAAAAGTAGAAAATGATATAATAAAGACAAGTTAAAACAAGGCGGATAACCTGGAGTGTACGACAACCTGTTATTTTGAACCTACAAATTGTGCACGGGAGTCTGATTTCCCATGCGAGCTATGCTAGGCCACAAGCTAATTCCCTTTGGGCAGTGGAAAGCAAAATGCGCAGGAAGGACACCCACCTAGACTAGTCTAGGGCGTCAAAATTGCAGGACCGGCATTTTGGGAGCATTGTTAAAAAGCATCAACTTCTATGAGTTGATGCTTTTTTCGTATGCAAAATAAAAATAAACATGATATAGTTATCATAGATTAGAAAATGCCTATATAAAATAAATAATAGTGAAAAGTTATAATATAGTAAGGTTATAAGAAGATTATAAGAAAGTTTCATAGATTAAAAGAGAGGAGCGAGCTATGATTTATCGTATAAAGCAGTTTATACAGGCTATATCGGCGAAGATGACAGTAGAAGATATAGAATTTGTAAAAAGTTATTTAAGTAAAAAAGAACAAGAACTTTTTTTTCAGCTAAAGATTTATGAACAAAGTCATTCTTTAAGAGTAGCAAAAAACATGATTAAGGAAGACGGCTCTTTAAATGCAGAGGATAAAAGAGAGCGTATTCGTATTGGATTATTACATGATATTGGGAAAATCAAATATCCTTTAAATCCTATAGAAAAAAGTATAATTGTTGTATTAGATAAGATTACTGGGGGAAGAATAAGTAAAGCGAGAAGACTAAAAATTGTGAAATGTTATTATGAGCATCCCCAGTTAGGGTATGAGTTACTGAGTGAGATAGGTGGTTATGAAGTAGAATTTTTACAAGCTATTAAAAATCATCATGAGCCACAACCTAGAACTGAAAAAGTCCGCCTTTTAAAGCAATGTGATGATGCTGCATAAAAACGGTTTATTTGACATTGCAAATCATTTGCAACTGATGTATAATAGAATGCAGATGCAAATTATTTGCAAAAAGGAGGATTAGACCATGCATGAGATATTACATGGATTAGAGCATGCAATAGAGCACGCGTTTTTAGATAGTTTTACAGTATTACCATTTTTATTTTTAGTATATTTATTAATCAATTACTTAGAGCAAAGCAAGAGTAGTGCTAAATATGAGAAGTTAATTGGCAAAAAGGGCATTGGTCCTATTGTGGGTGGCTTAGTAGGATGCCTGCCACAATGTGGTTTTTCAGTAGTAGGTTCAAATCTTTATGGCAAGCGTTTAATTAGTCTTGGGACTTTAATGGCAATTTTTATTTCGACATCAGATGAAGCCATTCCTATTTTATTTGCAAATCCAGGGATGTTAAAAACAGTAGGTTTAGTACTTATTATGAAAGTTATTTTAGCGATTGTAATTGGTATTGTACTTGACTTTATTATGCGTCAAAAAGAAGGTTCAGTAGAGGCGGTAGAGAAGGAACTTAGTCACAAACATTGCTGCGGCGATACTTGTTGCGGTGGTGAAACAGGTGGGATTTGGAAGCGTACTTTAGTACATACTTTCAAAGTTTTTGCATATATCTTAGTGATTAACTTAATACTTAATGGTATAATTGAGTTTGTAGGAGAAGATTCATTAGGTACAATCTTACTCACAGATAGCGTATGGCAACCAGCATTAGCTGCATTAATTGGACTTATCCCAAACTGTGCTGCATCAATTGTAATTACAGAAATGTTTGTTGCAGGCACATTAAGCTTTGGGGCACTTATTGCAGGATTATGTACAGGTGCAGGGATTGGTCTTGTAGTTTTATTTAAAGCAAATAAAAACTTAAAAGAGAACTTAAAAATCGTAGGGCTCTTATACATCTTAGGGACAGTAGCAGGTATGCTTATACAGCTCGTGATTTAAATGAGTGAAAAGAGGGGTTTAATATATGGACGAAGATATCTTGGTGCATCTAGGTATAAAAGTAACAAAGCAACGTAAAATAATTATGGAGATCTTAGAGGGGGCAGAACAACCTTTAACAGCCGATGAAATTTACGATAAGGTAGAAGATAAAGACACCATCAATTATTCAACTGTCTATAGAACCCTTGGCACTTTAAGTGAAAAAGGAGCAGTTACTAAAGCAGGTGAGCCAGGTGGCAAAACCTACTATCAGTTAAAACGTCATAATCATGCACATGAACTGGAATGTGTAGAATGTCATAAACATATTACAATCGAGCAGTGTCCATTAGAGGCATTTAGTCGAATGTTGAGTAAAGAAACAGGCTTTGTAATAACAGAGCACAACTTACAAATTAAAGGGATTTGCCCAGAGTGTGCAAAGCATCATAAATAAATTGATATGGATAAAAAAACTAGCGAGATGCCATGTGTGGAACACGGTAATCTCGCTAGTTTTTTAGTAAGGAGTTCTTTTTAAGGACAGGCGGGCATAAGTATATATGAAAAGATTTTATGAGTTACTTATGAGGAGGGATGAGGATGTTCATTAAAAAACAGGTGAAGGAAGTAGCACCCGTTAAGCAAAAAGAGCCTAGACGTATTAAACCATTACAGACAGTATGTGGGGTATTGTTATTGGTGGCATTTTGGTACATTGCCGTGGGGCAAGCTATTTTACCAAGCGGTGGTGGTGGACTCTTTGGTAAAGCAGAGCAAATGAAAGCATATGAGATACCTTGCACACAAGCTTATGTGGCTAAAATCATAGATCTGACATTAGCAGAAGACAAGATAGAGGAAGTGCAAGATGCACTTTGGTATGAAAAATACTACAAGGTTTTAGAGGAGGAGTTAGGGGTAAGCAGTTTAAATATAGAGGAGGCTTTAAATCCTATTACATATAAACAGGTGGAAGAGATTTTAAAGGCTATCTTTGGAGAACAATATCATATTAGTTTAGGTATGGATGAGCAGGCTCTTGCAAAAGACATCTCAGTCAATGAATTTATGCAAGCTTATCAAAAAGTGCTAGAAGGTGTTGGAAAAAAATTGGATTTGGAGGAGCGAGATATTGTTATATTGGCTACTCCTGCTGATAATGTAGGATTAAATGCTTGGCAGTTAGCTTCAGCAGGAGGCATTTATCATTTTGAAGGACTTATACTGGAACCTTTAAAAGGCAAAACAGTACGCGCTTTAGTTAAAAATAGTGAAATATTAAGTATAGAAGGTATTTTGAGCCAGCAAAGTGTGATTAAAACATGTAAGATAGAGAAAATCAATGATAAAACAGTAACTGTGGAAGTCAATAAATTACATTTAACTTATGTAAATAAGGGGATTTCAATTGAAAGCGAAGGTAAAAATGGTGCTTTAACACTAGATGGAGAAAAGGCTATAGCCTTTGAAGAACGCATTGGAGAAAATAAAGAAGTAGGCCAAGCAGTAAAAACAGCTAGCAGTGGAACGGGCAATATAAATATACGGGTACTTCTTTCGGATGGCGGAGAATATAATCAGATAAGTGTGAAGTTGAAGGGAAATGGGCAGTATAAAGTGACTTACAATGGAAAGACCTCTAAGCTAGATGCAGATACCTATTGGGAGGATAAAGACTTTAAATGGGTAGAGGGCGCTGATGTCGTCCGTTTTGAACCTATAAAGGCAGAAAGTGAATTAACGATTTATACAATTACGAAGGCAAGTGGAGTACCTACCTATAAGGGAGCTTTAGAAGTTAGAAAAGATGGAGACCATTATATCCTTGTCAATGAAGTGAATATGGAAGACTATGTCGCAGGTGTCATTCCAAGCGAAATGCCAACGAGTTATGGGATTGAGGCATTAAAGGTTCAGGCTATAGCAGCTAGAACGTATGCATATGCAGCAATGCAGGGGGAAAAGTTTGCGGCATATGACGCGCAGATAGATGATACTACCGCGTCTCAAGTGTATAATAATACATCCCCAGATGAAGCTGCTTATGAAGCAGCGCAATTAACAGCAGGGCAAATCTTAGAAAATAAAGAAGGGCAGCCTATTAGCAGTAAGTTTTTTGCAACTTCCTGTGGGTATACAGCAAACTATGGTGATGTATGGGCAGGTGAAAGCTTCCCTAGCTATACGCCTGATTATTTAGTTTCAGAAAAGCAATATGAGGGCAATGATGTAGTAAGTGATATGCAAAATGAAGAAGATGCAGAGAAATTCTTTAAGCTTGGGGCGGATGACATTGAAGCTTATGATGAAGAGTCACCTTGGTTTAGGTGGCAGGTAACCCTTACCAATAAACAGCTGACAGCTCTTATAAGTCCAGCTATTGCAAAACTCAGTGAAAGTTCACCAAGCCTTGTAAAAGTTAAGACTAAGACGGGAGATTGGGAAAGTCAGACAGTTAAAGATATTGGTAGCATTAAAGCACTTAAGGTGATGGGCAGAGGTGAAGGCGGGAATATATTGGCCTTACAAGTAGAAGGTGAAAATGCCACAGTTAAGGTCAATACAGAATATCTTATCCGTAGCTTGTTTGCAAGTAATGAGAATCAGTCGCTACAGGTGACAAGAAGTGATGGCAGTTTATCAGGAAGTATGTCCTTACTACCAAGTGCATTTTTTGCCATTGATACCAATAAAGATGACAGCGTAACACTTTATGGTGGTGGATTCGGACATGGTGTAGGCATGAGTCAAGATGGCGCCAAAGGTATGGCAGAAATGGGCAAAGATTATATGGAGATTATTGAGCACTTTTACCCTACTTTGGAAGTTGCGATGATTTCCAATGAATATGTTAATTGACAAAGAGATGTGCAATTATAGATTTTGAGTAAAGAGGTCTGCAATTATAAGTGAGTTTTATGGTAACAAAAAGTGCTTAAATGATAAGTAAGATTACAATAGATATGCAATTATAGAACTAAGTTAAGTATAAGAGTTATTTTATACTTAACTTAGTTTTTTTGTTATAATAAATTAAATATTATAAGAATTAAGTATATGGTGAGGGATAATAGATGGAATTAGTGTATATATGGGTGGAGAAATATAACAATCTAGAAAATATAGAAATAAACTTTGATACACAGTATGCAATTCATTATGACAAAGAACAAAATATAATAGATGTAAAAAAGAAAGATACTAAAATTAGTGAAGGTTTTTTTGGAAAAAATATATCTAATATAACTGCTATAGTAGGAAAAAATGGAGTTGGAAAGAGTACGTTATTGAGATGTATTATGGATATTTTAAGGTATAGATCAGAAAACAGTGGAAAAGGTTTTAAGCATATTTTATGTCTTAAGACTGAAGAAAATAAATTAAGATTTATAGCTTCTGATAATGAAAAGGTGGAAATAAAACATGAATTAGATAATGATTCTATAGAGTTAGAAGTAAGAAAATACATAGAGAAGAAATATGTGGAAAACATTACACAATCAATGATATCTAAGATTATATATATAAGTAATGCAATTGATTGGAATGACTTTTTGATGTCTAAGGGCGAAGAAGTAGATAATATAAAAGATATGTCTACAGGAGCATTATTAAGAAGAAAAGAAACAGGAAATAATAGTTATCAACAAAGTAGAGAAAATAGTATACTTGATTATCATTATGATGATATATTCAGACAAGTAAATTTTATTAGTAAATATTCGAGATATAGGGAACAAATTCAGTTTAAATTACCTAATAAAATAGGTATAAGTGTAAAAATTATAACAGGAGAGACGAGGATACAAGAGGAAAAAAATGAAATATTAAAAGAAATCAATTTTGAAAGAGATATTATAGAGAGTTTTATTGCTAGGTTTTTTAGTGATAGCTGGCAGGACAATAAAGAAGATATAATAAGAAGAATCTTAAGGGGAGTACTAGTAAATTATATTTATGGTACACTAGCATCATTTGGAAAAGATGATAAAGAGTTTGAGAATGTATATAAGATTATAGTTAAACTTGAAAATGAAGAGTCATTAAAACAAGATTATATTAAGATCATAAATAAATTTTTAGCAGAATTAGATGAGAGAAAGTTGGAAGATACTAAAAGACTAGAAAAGCTTAAGGAATTTATTGGGTGGATTATTGAAAATAAATCAAAAATAAAATGTAATCAATATAATCTTAGTGCGTTCTATATGGAGTTAGAAGAAATTGATATATTAAAAGAATTTTTTAATAAGTATATGGCAACTTGTATATATAAATATTATTTAACATTTTCTTGGGTACTTAGTTCAGGAGAGTGTATGCTACTTAATATGTATGCAAGAATTTATGATGCACGGAATAGTTATTGGGGTGAATGGCAAGATGAGAGTAATGATTTATTGCTTATTATTGATGAAGCAGACATGGGATTTCATCCAGAATGGCAAAGAAAATATATAAAATCATTATTGAATTTTATATCAATAGTATGTGCAGATGCTCAAGTGCAAATTGTTTTATCAACACATTCTCCATTGATACTGTCTGATATTCCAAGTAGCAATATTGTTAGACTATCATATAGTAATGATGGAACTATTGTGGAACAAATGAGAAAAGAAACGTTTGGTGCTAATATACACAATTTATTTAGAGATACATTTTTTATGGATTCAACCATAGGGGAGTTTGCTAAGAGCAAAATTGATGAAGTGATTGAACTGATTAATAGTGGTGAAGAAAGCGAAAAGATGAGTAGAGATAGGGCAAAAGAAATTATTCAATTAATTGGAGAACCTATTATTAGGCATAAATTGGAACATATGTATTATGAGCGTTTTCCAGAGGAGAAGGAAATGGATATAAGTAGCTATAAAGAGTATATACAAGTATTAGAAGAAAGGCTTAATAATAAAAATATAGATAGTATTCAATTGAAGCAACTAGAAACTCAAATGGAAAGTGTATTAAAGCAAATAAAAACAATAAATAATAGGGGTATAGAAGGATAAGATGATAAAAATAGATGTTAGTAAGTTTGAATGGAGCGAGATTTATAAAATTTATGGTTTAGAAGATGATGATGGAATAATAAAAACAGTATATGACAATATAAATAAATATATGAATGAGAATAAAGATAGTATAAAAAGTGAAAATAATAGGCTTGTAAAATTTTATGATAAGGTATTTGTGAGCAAAGGAAAGGTTGATATTAATAAGATTAAAAGATGTTTATTAGGTGAAAAAATAAAGAGTGGTTATGAAGAGCAAGGAATAGTAGAAAACAGAAGGTTGTTAAATTATTATATTGATGAATTTGAAAAAATAGAAAAGGAAGTACTTATAGGATCATATGGATATTGCATAAGAAAATTTTTAGGCTGTGAGAAGATTTTAGTAAAGAAAACAAATAGAATTAATACATGGAAACAAGCTTATAAAAATAATTTAGCAAAGCAGGGAGAGAAGAAAAAAGATATAGACGAAGAAGTTGAACTAATTAAAGAACAATGCAATGTCTTTCTTGATGATTTAGAAAGATGGTATGAAGAGCAAGGCTATGAACAAGATGGTGATAAACATGAAATTAAACAAAGATTTTTGAATGAGAAGTACTCAGAAGAATATAAGGATTATAAGGAATGGCTAAAGGGGATGAATGATATAGAAGAACATTTTTCATATGAAAAGTTGTTGAAAGATATAAAGAGGCATAGGATTATGGCAGCAATGAAAGTTCGTGTATGCCCCTATTGTAATAGACAGTATATAGATAATTATACCGATGAAAGAGGGAATGCAAAGACTACAGCTGATTTAGACCATTTTTATCCTAAAAGCAAATATCCATACTTGGCGTTATCTTTATTTAACTTCATTCCGAGTTGTCAAATTTGTAACTCAAGATTTAAACTGGATAAAAATAGTCATCAAAATCCACATTTATATCCTTATCAAGAGGGGTTTAATGATGAAGCAAAATTTACAATTAGGATTAAGTCAGTAGACCAATTGATTAATGGAAAAAATGAACTTAGTTTAGATATAAATACGAAAAATATAGGTGAACATAATCCAATTCAACAATCTATAGATGTATTTAGATTAAAACAAATATATCAAACACATACAGACTATGTAAGTGAAATTATTGATAAAGCAATTTATTATAATAAAATGCAAATAGAAGAATACATAAAAGGTTATAATGGACTTTTTTCATCTGAGGAAGAATTAATGGAAATTATTTTTGGAAAATATATTGTAGCAGGTAATTATTCAGAACAACCATTATCTAAATTAGCACATGATATTTTAGAAGAGTTAGGCATTAGATTTAATAGATAAATAATAAAAATACTTAAGACAGAGCTATGGGGGCGATAGAATGAGTCGAATAAATGCAATAGAAAATGCTATTCTAGAGTTAGATGGAGGGAAATATCAAAAGCTAATGGATGCATATTTAGTAAAAAAATATAAATATGAAAATATCCAAGCATTAGGGGTACAAACAGGAACGGATAAAGTAACGAAAGGAACTCCTGATTCATATGTAAAACTAGATAATGGTAAGTATGTATTAATAATGTATGGTTCCGTTACAGCAGTTCCTTTTAATAAACTAAGGGATGATATTTTATCTTGTTTTAATGAAGATAAATTGAAGTTAGAGAATGAAAAAATTGAAAAGATAATATGTGCATATACATCTACTAATATTCATATTGAACAAAGTGAAGCATTAGAACATTTGGTAGAGGGTGTATCAATAGAATTAATTAGCTTAAGTACGGTGGCAAATGATCTATTAGTAAATTATCCATTTATAGCAGCAGAGTTTTTAAATATTCCTATTGATACACAACAGTTATTTGCTATTGATGATTTTATAAAACGATATGATAAGAATGGAATGAATGCACCACTAGATATTAAGTTAATAGGAAGAGAAGAAGAGAAGAAAAGCTTAAAGCAATATATAGCTGAATCTAAGGTGACGTTAGTAACGGGGGCATCAGGTGTAGGAAAAACAAGATTGGTACTTGAGGTATGTAGAGAGTATCAAAACGAATTAAATTATAATGTGATTTGTGTAAAGAATAATGGAGGATTATTATATAACGATTTGCACTATTATATATCGGATAAAGGGAAATACCTTCTATTTATAGATGATGCAAATCAAACGACCTGTATGGAAGCTATTATGGATTTAGTCTTGAATCCACCAGTAGGAATTGAATTAAAAATAGTAATGACTGTAAGGGACTATGCTAAAGATAGAGTTAGAAAACTTGTTTGTGAAGTATTATTACCTAAAGAGCTAAATATATCAATATTATCTAAAGAAGAGATAAATAGCATTCTAAAAAATAATTTAGAAATAAAAAATGAGTACTATTTAGAACAGATTAATAAAATTGCCAAAGGAAATGCTAGATTAGCTATTTTAGCAGGAAGGAATGCAAAGGATAGAGGATATATAGCGATACATAATGCATTAGATATATTTAAAAATTATTATGGTGGGATTATAGAAAAAATACAATTAGATGATAAACAAATTATATCGATGTTTATCATAGCATTGTTTAATGTTATAGATTTAAAAACAAATGATATGGCAATAAAGATATTAGAGAAAACTGGTATTAGGAGAGACGATTTTTTTAAGATATGTCATGAGTTAAATGAGTTAGAAATTGTTGATTTATATGAAGATGAGATTGTAAAGATAAGTGATCAAAGCTTAAGTAATTATATATTAGAGTATAGCCTTATCGAAAAAAGATATATAACTATAGTTGAATTATTACAGGTTATGTTCCCTAAATTTAAGAATAAGATAGTTTATGCATTTAATACAATTATTAGGATATTTAATAATGAAAGCATGATAAGTTATATTAAAAGTCAAGTAAATGAGGCTTGGGATAAGGCATCTAAAGATTTTGATATAGAATTTATTAGATGTTTTGCATTATTTAATGAAGAAAAGGCATTGGGTATTATTAGTAGTAAAATAAAAGACATGTCCATAGTAGAATTAGATTTAAGAACTTTTGATTTTGAAGCTAAGAGGAATAGGAATGGTATTAAGGAAGAATTAGTAGATATATTAGTAGCATTTAAGGAATCTGAGTATTTTAGTGATGTGATTGAATTAATGATAAAGATGTTTAACAAGAGACCAGATTTGGTCATGGATTTTTATTTTGCATTTTCAGATAGATTATCATTTGATAGTTACTCAGCAGTATCTAATTATACTAAGGAATTTCAGATGGTAGAGAAGTTATGGAGTGCGGCAGAGAATGGAAGTAATATCAACTGTACTTTACTTTTACTACATGTATTATTTGAAATGATGCATGATCAATATAATAGGACTGAGGCAGGAGAAAGTAAGCATAGTATTTGTATGAAGACTATACCATTAAGTTTTAACGAAGGATTACAGAAGTTAAGAAGGTTAATTTGGAAAATAATATCTTGTTTATATGAAAATGAAAATTATCAAGAACTTATTGAGAAAAAGATAGTATTATATCATATATATAATAAAAATAAAGAAGCAAAGAAGATAATGTTATTTGATTTAGAGCAATTTGATAAATATTTTCTTTCTAGATGGAATCCAGCTACATTTGAACAATGTGATATAATTAGAAAATTACGCGATAAAGCAAGAAGACTTGGTATAGAATGTGATGAAAGATATAGTAGTTATAATGAAGAATATACGATATATTATACATTAATTAAAGAAGAGAGGAATCAAAAAGGACTAAAAGAAAGCGGACAGGATCAAGAAGAAAATGTTAAAAAGCTAATTAGTAAATATACTGAACAAGAGTTTCAAAAGCTATTTCAGATTTTGATGAAGCTAGATGGTGGAAAAGAAAATAGATGGAAATTACAAAATGCCATAGGTATTATATTTAAAGAACTAAGATTAGAGCCTAATAAATTTATTGATATAGTAAATATCTATCTTGAAGAAGGAGCACCATATGGTGATTTATATTCCACAGATATAATAGAGGGGTTATTTGAAAATATAGGTATAGAGGCAACTTGGAAATTGTTAAATTTATACAAGCATAAATATCAAAGTAATTGGAAGTGTATATTTTTTAGTGATATTCCAGAGACAGAAATAAATAAGAAGTATTCAAAGGAGCTTATTAATTTCATTAATACTGAATTAGATAAGGACAACCCTGTTATTCCATTATTATATTATTTAGGGAAATATAACAAGGTTATGCCTAATATAGCAATTGAGATAGGAAAATTAATATTAGCAAAGGCTAATGATAAAAATTATCTGATTGGAAGCTTTTTGCTGAGAGGAGCTGAGTCTAAAAAAGAAGAAAGAATATATAGTTTGTTTAGTAATGACATTAGTATTTTAGAGAAATTATATTTACAAGCAATGGGCGAAGGATTTGACTATGAAGGAAAATTGTTAATTAAACTTATAGAATCTAATATGGATTTTTATAGACAAGTTCTGTTAGAGCTATTTGAAAATAATAAATATAGTACATATGAAATAAATATACTTGATTTGATATGGGGAATGGAAAATTATAATGAGTTTATAGAAATAGCATATTCTATAGCAGAGCGAGCAGATGATGGCTTTATAATAGGAGAAAGTGAATTAATAAAGTTATTTATTAGTAGAGATAACGAGTCGTTGACTATAAGAGAAAGAAAACTAGAATGGGTAAAGGATTATATAAATAGATTTTATAATGATATAAAGAAAATAAGAAGTATATTTGTTGTAATAGCTAAATTAGGATATGAGGAACGGATAAAGTATATTTCTTTATTTTTAGAATTAAATAATAATATAGAGGATTTTAAGGCTATACAGCTTGAACCATATTCATGGTCATGCAGTGGAAGTGAAATTCCATTAATAGAAAGAAGAATTGAGTTTTTACAGAGGTTATTAGATAGCATTTCTGGAGTGGATTTTTTTGAACATAGGGCATATATAAGAGAAAAAATAGATACTATAGAGAAATATAAACAAAGGGTATTAAGAGAAGAATATATAAGAAATGCAGATTTAGCATAGGAATTAGTTTATTCATATATTTATAGTAAATATAAGTAGGGAGTTAGATAAATATGTAAGGTAACAATATAATTGTAAATCTATTGTAAAAAGATTTGCTTTAAAATTGCAATTCAATTGTAAAATAATCATCTTTATAGAGATAAATCAAAGGATATAATTGCAAATCTATTAGACATGTCCATAAGATATGAACACGAAAAATCAAGGATTTAATAAACTTATAATTGCACACCTTTTTGTCGAATAACAGAAAGAGGTATGCAATTATAAGCGGGTTTTATGTTAATAAAATGGGTTTAAATAGTAGGTAAGCTTACAATAGATATGCAATTATAAAACTAGGATAATAGTAAAGTGTGAACTTAGTTATTATCCTAGTTTTAGTTCTTTTAAGGAATATATCTAGAACATTGAATTTGATATTGATATCGACTTTAATAATTTATAGGAATATGTACTTAAAATAATAATTATTACTATTGTTAATAAGAATAATAGTTATTTTAAGCTTTTGTACCTGTCCCCATAATATCTTGACCAGTAATTTCTGTAGCAATTTCATCAATAAATTGATCCAATGCTAAGGTAATAAATTCATGAAGTAACCAGTTTTCCTTAGATTTCATCAAATGTGCGAGTTGTTCTGGTTTATATCTAACTATTTCACTAATACGATGCATAGCAGCCATAGTAATCAACATACTATTCATTTTCACTATATCACTGGATATAAGTGTAGAACGTCTTAAATACCAAAGACGTTTGCTGGAACGAATATACTGAAATTCTTGTCTCAACTCTTTATTTAATTGTTTAAAATCACTAGAAAGGCTTTCTGTATTATTCCATCTTGCCCCCTTGACACTTTGAAGTATAAAATTTTCTTTATGAGATACTCGAAATTCGGGGGAAATGCTAGATATATATGTAGGTGGAATTGCAACTGAATTTGAAGGAAAGTAGCTCTTATCTATATTAATTACTAGGTAGATATTTCCATCATTTCCTTTGTGATAGCATGGAGATTTAAAAGCTACAACTGGTATAAACAATTCTGGAATCTTAGCACTTCTTGGAGTGTTATATGTAGTAATATAGGCTCTATGTATATAGGCTAAATTATATAATAGTTTTTTTAGTGTTATAGTATTAGTCTTTCCACTTGGCCAGATAGTATCAAAATTTTGTTCTAAATATTTTCCAAATAAGGGGAAAACGCCTTTATTTTTTCTTCCGACAGCAATTGTATTTAAATCAGTTCCTGGCAAATTAACGTTCTCAAATAATCCATGTCCTGCAAAATTTTCAACAAAATCTTCAATGTACTCACTTTTAAAGGATAAAAATGCTTTTGCTGCATTTAACATAGAATAATATGATAGTAATGGAACGGATTCAATCGGCAATGATTTTGTTGCGTAATAAAACGTCATTGCTTGCTTCCAATAAAATGTATAATGGTATTTTTTTTCACTTCCATACTTACTCTTTGATGATGGATTGCGATATTTTAGAGCTTTTGTGTGACTAGAAAAATAAAATTCAATATAAGTAAAGACGTCATCAGTTAAAATTGTATTGCTTTGAAAATTTGAATCTGTATAACTCTTATACATACGTAATAATTTCCCTTTATATGAAACAGGGTTGTCTGAAATTTCGAATGTTGTTCTTTTAGGCATATGTTTTCTCCTGTATTAATTTGTTTATTTTTAGAATATTATATATATTATAA
>NZ_CEVXFV010000028.1:0-51539 GCF_982396655.1 Cellulosilyticum sp.
CCTTAATACTTGATATTTTTTTATAATAAATTAAGCGTTAAGTAACCTAGTCTTTCTATAGGTTACTTAACGCTTATAAATAAATTATGTGTTTTATAAAATTTATCTATAACAATAGGAACAATTTAAAATCTAAAATCACGTTTTCCTTCCATAATATCATGTACATGTAGTGTAGCAATTTCACGTACCTTAGGGTTCGGAATATGTTTTAACTCTCTTTCAATTAAATCATTACCAATCTTGCAAGTCTCTTCACTAGCATAATCTTCAAGATATTCTTTGAGTGTCATTAAAGCATTTGGGTGGCAGCAGTTCTGGATTTGCCCGCTCTTACAAAGGCTCATAAAGCGATCTCCTGTACGCCCTTCACGATAACAAGCTGTACAAAAGCTTGGAATATATCCCATTTGTATGAGCCACTGTACGACTTCATCTAAAGTACGTTTATCACTGACATCAAATTGCTCTGAATTATCTTCTTCTGCTTCTGGTTTGTAATAACCACCAACACTTGTCTTAGATGCACCGCTTATTTGCGAAACACCTAAGCGAATTACCTTCTCACGGACTGCTTGACTTTCACGTGTAGAAATAATCATACCCGTATAAGGTACTGAGATACGAATAAGCGCACAAATCTTTGCAAAAGTATCATCACTAATGCCATTATCAAAAGCATTTGGATCAATATCATCTGCATGTTTTACACGTGGCACGCTAATTGTGTGAGGTCCTATGCCATGCACTGCTTCTAGATGCTCTGCATGCATTAACAGCCCTGCAAATTCATAACGATATAACTCTAAGCCAAAAAGTACACCCAATCCTACATCATCAATTCCACCCGCCATAGCACGATCCATGGCTTCTGTATGGTAATCATAATTATGTTTGGGACCTGTTGGATGAAGTTTTTCATAACTTTCTTTATGATAAGTTTCTTGGAATAGAATATACGTTCCAATCCCTGCTTCTTTAAGCTTTTTATAATTCTCAACAGTCGTAGCCGCAATATTAACATTCACACGACGGATAGCACCATTTTTATGCTTTATGCTATATATAGTCTTAATACATTCTAATATATATTCAATAGGATTCATATTAGGATCTTCCCCTGCTTCTATGGCAAGGCGCTTATGTCCCATATCCTGAAGTGCTGTTACTTCTTGAACAATTTCTTCTTGTGTTAATTTTTTACGCGCAATATGTTTGTTTTTCAAGTGATATGGACAGTATACACACCCATTTACACAGTAATTTGAAAGATAAAGAGGTGCAAAAAGTACAATACGATTCCCATAAAAATCTTTTTTAATTTGTTCTGCCAAATCATATATTTCTTGAATCTTACCTACATCTTCACAAGCTAAAAGAACAGATGCCTCACGGTGCGTTAATCCTTTTCTTAGCTTTGCTTTTTCAATAATTTGACTTACTAAGTCTAAATTATCCTTATTTGCATCGGCATAAGCTAGCGTGTCTAAAATTTCTGCATGATTAATAAACTCTTCGGCTTTCAATGACTTTGGATTATACATAAATTTCCCTTCCTTTTGAGTTAGATTTTTCTTCCTCATTAGCACTATTTTATTTATAAAATATATCACTATATTGTAAGAATACACTAATAAGTCTATCTCACAATTAAGTTCTATTAATTATCACACAATTTAATATTTTTATCAACTATATTTCATTTTTAAATATTTGATTATTTTTAGTGCTGTATTTAAATCTGCCCAAAAGCACTGGCTAGCATCAGCTTAATACGGTTAAGCTGATTAACTTCACTTGAACCTGGATCATATTCTATGGGGACAATCTGTAATTTTTCATGTCTTGCCTTAACCGCTTTTATAATTCCTCTCGCATTGACATGAGCTGGTAAGCAGCCAAATGGTTGCATGCATACAATATGTGACACACCTTGATGTGCCATTTCACGTATCTCACCTGGAAGTTTCCAGCCCTCTCCCGATTGATTACCAAGTCCTATAATTTCTCCTGCGTCATGTGCTAAACTTGCAATACGGCTCGGTGCCTCAAAACGTTTACTCGTTTCTAAAACCTCTAGATAAATTTTTTGATAATGTTCGATCATCTTAAGCATTGCTTTTCCAGCAATATGCCCCTTAAGAGAACCATCTAAATGTTTGTAATTATAGGTTTGGTTATATGCTGATGCTAAAAATAATGTTAGTAAGTCGCTAGAAACAACTTCTACGCCCTCTTTTTCCAACATCCCTATAATATGATTATTGGCAATTGGATTTAATTTAACAAGTAATTCTCCTACAATCCCTACTCTAGGTTTAACAAGTTGTTCATGACAAGGTAATGCGTCAAAGTCTGCTATAATGCCTTTTAACGTTTGCTTAAAGGTTTGACGTAATGGTAATTTAAAGCTTTCCTTACATTTTTCAAGCCACTTCTCATAAAGTGCCTGTGCACTATCCTTGACCTTTTCATAAGGACGTACACGATATAAAACCTTTGTAAGTAAATCACCATATATAATAGCAGCAATAGCCTTAGGTAGTAATTTCTTTGAAAAGCCATCAAAGGCACTATCTTTTTTCACACCTGCAAGACTAAGTGTTAAAACAGATACCTCTGACATTCCTGCTTCCGCTAACGCCTTTTCTAATACCTTTACATAGTTTGTAAAACGACATTGCCCTTCAGTTTGTGCCATAAGTATAGCCGTTTGTTTTAAGTCATATTGTCCTGATTTTAAAGCATTCATAATCTGACCTATTACAACCATAGCAGGATAACACATATCATTATGAAGATACTGCATGCCATCATCTAAAATGCCCTCTTCATTTTTTAAGATGACGACTTCATAACCATCCGTTTCAAATAATCCTTTTAAAAGTTCAAAATGTGTTGGTGCAAATTGTGGTACTAAAATAGTTTTTTTATGTGTAACTTGTGCTAATACTATTTCTTCTCTTTGTGTTTCTGACTTAAATGTATGCTTTTCACGTTCCTTAAGAGCTGCTTTCAACGAACGAAGTCTAATACGTGCAGCGCCTAAACTACTTCCTTCATCAATTTTAATATTGGTATAAGTCTTACCTGCTTCATAAAGTAAGCGTTGGACTTCGTCTGTCGTAATTGCATCAATACCACATCCAAATGAAGTAAGTTGTACAAGTTCGAGATGTTGATACTGTGTCGCAACTTTTGCTGCATGATATAAGCGTGAGTGGTATGTCCATTGATTAACGACTTGAAGTTCTTCTTGGGATATCTTACTAAGATGCGCTACACTATCTTCAGTAACAACAGCCATTCCTAATGTATTTATAAGCTGGTCAATCCCATGATTAATTTCTGGATCAATGTGATAAGGGCGTCCACTTAATATGATGGTTGTAATGCCCTTTGAGCCCATTTCTTCTAAAATATTTTCAGCCTTCAGACGTATCTTAGCCTTAAACTGCTCTTGTGCTACATGAGCAGCTGCAATTGCAGTATTCATTTCTGCCTTTGAGATATTAAACGGTTTTAACGTTTCTAAAAGTGTCCTACTTAGCTTTTTATCATTACGTAGCGTTACAAATGGATGCATATACATTACATTTTGGATACCTTCTATGTTATTATGAACTACTTCTGGATAAGAAGTCACAACAGGACAGTTAAAATGATTTATATTATTAAAGTCTGCATCTTCCTCATGAATAATACATGGGTAAAAAATATGTTGTACCCCCTTGGTCAGTAAACTTTCAATATGCCCATGAACCATTTTAGCAGGATAACATGCTGTTTCTGAAGCGATAGATTCTAATCCAGTTTCATATAATGCCTTTGATGAAGGATCTGATAATACGATATCAAAGCCAAGTTGTGCAAAAAGGGTTGCCCAAAACGGATAGTTCTCATACATATTTAAAACCATTGGTATACCAATATGCCCACGCTGTGTCTTATGGCTTCTCTGAGGCATATAACTTCTAAGCTTCTCATATTTATAAGCTACAAGATTCGGTAATTTATTTTCTACTTTTCCATTACCAAGACCTTTTTCACAACGATTTCCTGAAATAAAGCGTTTGCCGCCTTTAAAACGACTTATAGTAAGTTGACAATGGTTATTACATTTACCACAACGTGCATGCGTTGTAGTCATCTTTTGTGTTTCATCTCCTTGAGGCATCTGAAGTGTTGTGCTCTTTGCTGTTTGTTTATAAGCCTTCTGTGCTAGAAGCGCCATACCGAACGCCCCCATAAGACCAGCAATATCTGGGCGTACTACTTCCCTACTTGCTAAATTCTCAAAAGCTCTTAATACTGCCTCATTATAAAAAGTCCCACCTTGCACAACAATATGTTTTCCAAGTGCTTCTGGATTTTTTAGTTTGATAACCTTATAAAGCGTATTTTTTACAACAGAATACGCAAGGCCTGCAGAGATATCTTCTACACTATAACCTTCCTTTTGTGCCTGTTTCACGCGGGAATTCATAAAGACTGTACATTTAGAACCTAAATCCGCTGGGTTTTTAGCAAACAATGCTTTTTGTGCAAACTCTTCAATCTGAAGACCTAATGAATTTGAAAATGTTTGAAGGAAGGAACCACATCCTGCTGAGCAGGCTTCATTTAATGTAATACTTTGAATCATACCGTCTTGGATACGTAAACATTTCATATCCTGCCCACCAATATCTAAAATGAAATCTACTTCTGGTGAAAAATATTTAGCTGCTTCAAAGTGTGCTACAGTTTCAATTTCACCAATATCCATACTAAAAGCTTCTTTTAATAGAGCTTCACCATATCCAGTTACACCACAATGCGCAATATAAGCAGCTGGTGGAAGTTGTTTGTTTAAATCCCTTAAAATAATTGTTGCCGCATCTACAGGATTACCTTGATTGCTCCCATAATAACGGTAAACAATTTCTCCTTTTTCACTTGTAAGTACAGCTTTCGTAGTTGTTGAACCTGCATCAATTCCTAGATAACAAGGCCCTTTAACTTCCTCAATAGATAAGCTGGTCGCTTTATTTTGGTGATGTCTATTGATAAACTCCGCATAAACCCTATCGTTTTCAAATAAAGGTGGTAAAGTTGTAGCACCTTCCGATATCTGCTGATGATTCGCTAATTCTAACTGACGCATTAGTTCTTCGTATGTAAATACTTTAGCTTTTTCATCTACACTTAATGCAGTTCCCATGGCAACATAAAGCGCTGAATCTTCTGGAAAAATCACTTCATCTTCTTTTAAATCAAGTTGTCTAATAAATGCTGCACGTAACTCAGACAAGAAAGTAAGTGGACCACCTAAAAAGGCTACCTTTCCTCTTATAGGCCGGCCACATGCTAATACACTAATTGTCTGTACTACTACAGCATGAAATATAGAGGCAGCAATATCTTCTTTAAGTGCCCCCTCATTGAGTAAAGGTTGTACATCCGTTTTAGCAAATACGCCGCATCTTGCTGCAATGGGATAAATATGTTTATACGCTTTGGCCATTTCATTCAGACCACTTGCATCTGTATGTAATAAAGCTGCCATTTGGTCAATAAATGCTCCTGTACCACCTGCACATGTTCCATTCATGCGCTGTTCTATCCCACCTTCAAAATAAATAATCTTAGCATCTTCACCGCCCAGTTCAATTACCACATCTGTTTCTGGATGTGTGACTTTCATAGCTTTCGTGCTTGCAATAACTTCTTGAATAAATGGAATACCCATTTTCTCTGCAAGCCCCATTCCTCCAGAACCTGTCATTTGAATCTGAAGTGATTCGTCTTGTAAATATATTTTAGCTTGTTCAAGTTGCTTTTTTAAAGTTTTTCTTATATCTGATAAGTGACGATTATATGTCTTATAAATCATCTCATTATTTTCATTTAAAACCACTAGCTTAATGGTTGTTGATCCAATATCAATACCAATACGTTGCATGACTAATCTTGTCTCCTCCAGTCGCCTATTTCTAGCTCTACTTTTATTCATAACTTATTAAGTTTACCAAAGAATCATGAAGAAGTCATATAGCTTTTAAGATGCAAAAAAATCCCAACCACTTAAATGTAGCTAGGACTTCTTTATAAATAAACAATTAAAAATCCACTTCATCTGGATTTAATCCAGATCCTCCACAATATGTCACTTCATTGATACGGCACATATCTGATGGGATGATTTCAAAATCAAATATATTTACATTCTCAGCAATATGCTCTTGCATCATTGCTTTAGGAAGTGGCAATATATTATTTTGCAATGCCCAGCGGATACAAAGCTGGGCTACTGACTTATGATAGCTTCTAGCAATCTCATTTAATGTTTCATTTGCTAACATATGCCCAGACCCCAATGGACTCCACCCTTCTACTAAGATATCATTGGCCTTACAAAAGTCAACGAGTTCTTCTTGCATCTGCCCTGGGTGAAGTTCTATTTGATTGACCATCGGTTTAATTTCACATCTTGCAAGAAGAGGTTCTAAATGATGTATTAGAAAGTTACTTACGCCTATAGCCTTCACATATCCTTCCTTATATAAGTCTTCTAAAGCACGCCACGTCTCTAAATTATGCGCCTTCCACTCACTATGTTGGTTTTCTACCGCTGGCCAATGAATTAAATATAAATCTAAATAATCTAATTGTAAGTCTGTTAATGTCTTAAAGAAAGCTTCTTTAGCTTGTGTATAGGAGCGGGAGGTATTCCATAATTTACTTGTAACAAAAATTTCTCTTCTTGGGATACCCGATGCAATAATTCCTTCTCCCACCCCTCTTTCATTCTCATAAATTGCGGCTGTGTCAATATGTCTATATCCTGCTTTAATTGCAGTACTTACAGCCTCTATAGCCATACCACCATCTGGAATCTGCCATGTGCCAAAACCAATACAAGGAATTTGATAACCATTATATAAAGTAAATGTATCGTTTAAACTAATCATTATATCCCTCATTTCTATTGACTGAATATTCTTTAATATCTTAATTCTTTTTCCTATTATAAAACAAGTTACAGAATAAGGAAATAGTCTTTTTATAATCTCTCTGCAATTTTTAATCCAGTAGGTGTCATCGCTAAACCACCTTCTGCCGTTTCTTTTAAACTCTTAGGTAGTTGCTCCCCAATACTTGCCATAGCATCTATGACTTCATCTGGTGGGATAATGCTTGTAATACCTGCTACGGCCATATCGGCTGCTGCAATAGCATTTATGGCGCCTATTACATTTCTTTTTACACAAGGTACTTCTACTAGTCCGGCAACAGGGTCACATACGAGGCCTAATAAATTTTTAAGTGCTATAGCAGCAGCATGACTTATTGCACTGGCACTTCCACCATTTAGGTAGGTAAGTGCTGCTGCTGACATACTGCTAGCAGACCCAATTTCAGCCTGACACCCTCCTTCTGCTCCTGAAATAGAAGCTCTTTTAGCAATAATTTCTCCAATACCTGCTGCAATATAAAGTGCTTTTACCATTTCTTCATCCGATACGTTCCTCTCTTCTTGAAATGTTGTTAAAACAGCAGGTAATACCCCGCAAGAACCAGCTGTGGGCGCTGCTACTATTCGTTTCATACAGGCATTACATTCACTGACGCAAATAGCACGTAGCATGACCTTATTCATAAATCCTCCGCTTATAAGTTTTCCCTGATACATGGCTTCTTCTAATTTAAACGCATCTCCACCTACTAAATGACTATTTGATTTTTCTTTAGGGTCATAGGCCTTAATACTACTTTTCATGGCACTATACATCTGTGCCATTTGCCGCATACTTTCCTTCTTTTCTATATGTCTTTCTTTCATATCTTCTTCTAATATTATTTTCCATAAAATTTGCGCATCATTCTGACTTGCCATTAGCATCTCTTCAATCGCTTCAAATCCCATCTCATTTTTTCCTCCATATCTCTAATCTTCTAAACTCAGATAGGTAACTTTATTAATGCCCTCTAAGTGATGTAGCCAATTAATCCCTTCTATTGGAATCTCTTGATCACATTCAATAATCATAACAGCTTCACCACCTCTTGATGCACGGTAAAGCTGCATAGTTGCAATGTTTACCATTTTATGCGCTAACATGGATGTAACCTCACTAACATGGCCTGGTTGATCCATATTATGCACAACTAGAGTTGGGCGGTCTCCACTAAAATTAGCATCTAATCCATCTATTTGACACACTTTAATACGCCCGCCACCGATAGACGATGCTATTATCTCTAATTTTCTGCCACTCACACCTGTAAGTTTTAAAAGTACACTATTAGGGTGTACATCACGTAATTTAATTGTTTCAAATCTAAAATTAAGTCCTTCTTCCTTGGCTACTTCAAAACTATTCGGTATACGCGTATCATCTGGCTGCATACCTAAAAGTCCCGCTAAAAGTGCACGGTCTGTACCATGTCCTACCCCTGTTGCTGCAAAAGATCCATGTAAATAGAGTATGGCATTTTGAATAGGTTCACCCATAAGACGTTTTGCAATATATCCTATACGTACAGCCCCTGCTGTATGTGAACTAGATGGGCCTACCATCACTGGTCCAATAATATCTAATAAATTCATCGCTATATCATCTCCTACTTATAAAAACAAAAAAGGCACATGCCACTCAATGTAGCATGCACCTTTGCATAATATTACTATACACCCATTCCCCCAAGTATTGTCAACATATTTCTGCACATTAACCTAAATTTGATTACCATTTAAACAATAGCGATTCCACCATCTACAATAATATATTGTCCTTGAACATAACTAGATGCATCACTTGAGAAGTATAAAATCGTCCCATTTAATTCTCCTTTATGTGCAGGACGCCCCGTAGGATTAGCCTCTGAATAAGCTTTTAAAAATGCTTCGGATTTAAAAAGGGTGTTTTCTGTCATCTCTGATTCAAATATATCTTCTTTCTATTCTTCCTACTCTTGTTTACGAAGTTCTTCTATCTGATTTCTTAAATCCTCTGAGAGTGACTCTAATAAATAATTACGTTCTATCACTTGTTTTTCTTTATAATCTTCTAATATCTTTTTATTGGCATATTCCATTTCTTCCCTTAGCTCTCTAGCTGATAGCAATCTACAACCTTTACCACGAATAATAACTTGTTCTAAGCCATCAGATGTTGCAACAGTGACATTATACTTTTCACGATTTTCATGTGCAAATTTCTCAATATAATGGTCAGCTGTTTCAGCTTCTTTAGTATACACCACATGAATATTGTGGTAATCCATAATTTCAGTACGATGCCCTTGTACACGATATGCATCAAATACAGCTATAATTTGGCACTTTCTAATTCCTTGATAGTTACAAAGTGCATCTAGTAGCTTGATTCTAGCACCATCCATATTTTCAGCTGCCAATTCTTTTAAATTATCCCAGGCAAAAATGATATTGTATCCATCTACGAGTAAGTATTCTTCTCTTACTTCTTTAATGCTACTACTTCGTTGTACTGGTTCATAGTAACTTTCACGTGCTGTTTTTCTTTTTTTCCATGCTGATTTTTCACCTTGATTAGCATAAAAAGTCTTATTAAGAATTTGGTCAATCTCTTCTAAACCAATCCACTTTTCTTCTTCAAATATTTCTTGTGTACGTATGACTTCACCTGATGGATTTTCTTTATTAGGCTGCAAGCAGCTTTCGAGATGCATATAATCTTTTACTTCATTCCAATTTACCAAGAACCCTGAACCATGTGCACAAAAGACAGAACCTGTCGGATTTTCAATATCTCTCTCTGAATCATAAGCGATATTTGCAATGACTTCTTCTGCATTATGACATGGTTCATAGCCTTTTAAACTACAGAATAGTCGTCCATGACCTTTCGTATAGGCAATGACTTCTTTTTGATAATTACGCATCGTCACCACAGGTGCACTTCCTGTTAGGATTGATATTTCACCATCTGTCTGTGTAATCTCGCAAGTACCATGCATTTTTTCAACATCAGTCATGGCACGGCCCACCATTTTTTCTGGAATTTCTAATTGAAACGCATAAAAAGGTTCTAATAGAATTGAGTTAGCTTCTTTAAGTCCTTGACGCACAGCACGATAAGTGGCTTCTCTAAAATCACCACCTTCTGTATGCTTTTTATGTGCACGCCCTGAAACTAATGTGATTTTTATATCAGTGATATAAGCACCAGTTAATACGCCTCGATGTTGTTTTTCCTCTAGATGTGTGAGTATTAAACGTTGCCAGTTTTTCTCTAAAATATCTTCACTACAATTCACTGCAAACTGTACTCCGCTGCCCGGTTTACCTGGCTCTAGCATGACATGCACTTCTGCATAATGACGCAGCGGCTCAAAATGACCTACCCCTTCCACTGTATTTGCTATTGTTTCTTTATAAAGAATTGTCCCAGAGTCAAAAGATACTTCTACACCAAATCGTTCACGTATTAAACTTTGCAAAATCTCTATTTGTACTTCTCCCATAATCTGAGCTTGAATTTCTTGTAAGTGTTCATCCCAGACAATATGCAATTCAGGTTCTTCTTCTTCTAATTGACGTAATTTAGGTAATATTGTTCTTGGATCGCAGCCTTCTGGTAATATAATTTGATAAGATAAAACAGGTTCTAAAATAGGACTACTAGAAGTTTGTTCTATCCCTAGGCCTTCTCCAGGCCATGTCTCACTAAGACCTGTTACTGCACATATCGTTCCGGCATCTACTTCATTAACTGCTTCAAATTTTTGTCCTGAATATAAGCGAATTTGATTAACTTTCTCTTCCCAAACATTTTCTAAACTTCCTTTAAACAGCTCTCCTTGAGGGGCATTCGTTAATGCTGTTTTTACTTTAAGGTTACCTCCTGTTACTTTCATATAAGTTAAGCGATTACCTTGTTCATCACGTGCTATTTTAAAAACCTTAGCACCAAATGCTTCACCATAAACAGGCTCTTTTGTATACTTTACAATGCCTTGCATAAAGGATTCAACGCCTTCTAATTTTAAAGCTGAACCAAAGAAACAAGGGAAAACTTTTCTTTCTTTAATAGCTTTTATAATATAAGGTCGTTCAATATTACCATTTTCTAAATAAAGTTCCATAAGTGTTTCATCACACATCGCCAAATGGTCATATAAAGTCTCCTCATTTTCCAGAGCAAATTCAGTACATCCCTCGTGTAAACGTTTCTGAAGTTCTAACATTAATTTTTCCTTATCTGTTCCACTTTGGTCCATTTTATTGATAAATATAAAGACAGGAATCTGATATGTCTTGAGTAACCGCCATAACGTCTGCGTATGACCTTGTACACCATCAGCACCGCTTACAACTAAAATAGCATAGTCTAATACCTGAAGTGTTCGTTCCATCTCTGCCGAAAAGTCCACGTGACCTGGTGTATCTAATAATGTAATTTGTGTTTCATTTATTTCAAACATGGCTTGTTTAGAAAAGATTGTAATCCCTCTGGATTTCTCTAATTCATAAGTGTCCAAATAAGCATCTTTATTATCAACACGCCCTAACTTTCTAATTTTGCCACTTAAGTACAACATACTTTCTGATAACGTCGTTTTACCCGCATCTACATGGGCTAATATTCCAATGACTAATTTTTTCATATACTATTTCAAATCCTTCACCTTTGTTAATCTATCTCTTATTATTTTCATTTGTTCTATTCTTATCATACCAGTAAGTTAACAATATGACAATTTTCTTAGTATATTTAGTCTATATGATTTTGAGTAACGCGTCATAAACTAGAAATGACAGCATATATTTTAATAACCACGAAAGAAGGGGATAGATTTCTAAAAATCTATCCCCTTCTTTCGTGGTTATTTTGAAATTATTAGTCAACTTTTTTAAACGTAATTGTTAAAAATTGATTATGTTCTTCAGTACACAGGGTATTATAAGCATTTTGCATTGCTTCATCATAATTCTCACCTTCCCCAACGACTTCACCTTTAAAGTTGTTAAGTTTACCACTTATAACATACTGAAATTTTAATTTCATTTTCATCGCTTCCCATCTATTTTTTATACGCCTTATTTTGATTTCTACAATATATCATCGTATGCAATAACAAAAGATTATGTGCCTTATGAAGTAAAAACAAGTTAAGCTATAGTTCTCTTTATCAACTATCCAAAATATATCTTTTGTTTTTCCATGCATTCCTCCTCTATTAATTCTCTAATGATACTGACAGTTTATACCTTGTGCAGTGAAAAATTTGTAGAAATGTATACAGCGCAATAAATTATATTTTCTAGATAATTCCTAAATGACTTTTTGCTTGTACTAATTGCTTTGTAAACGCAGTATAAAAGTCTTGATTCTCCTCGATAGTTATTCGATAAAAGTTATCTAGTATATAGGTATTAATCTCTTCTAATTCTTTAGCATCTCTTATGAACTTAAGACGGAATGCGAGTGCTTTGATAAACTGATGCCATGATAAAATCATAGCTTTATTAGCTTCATAATTATTAATACCAATCCATTGTCTGACCTGAACCATTTCTAACTTCGGTTTCATACAATTGCCTACTTGTAAGAAATACTTAAAATCATCCTTCTCATAAACTCTTCCAAGTGGAAATAAACGACAGATATTAGGACGTGCACTATGAATTTCACATCTTCCTGCCGCATTTAAAAAACTACAACGTTTAGTGGCTCCTTGCATTTTTAAGTGTGGCAGTAAAATTTTATTTTCTTCATGAAGTTCAAGCTTATCACCTAATAAACTATCAAATGATATGTTCAAATGATTAACAAGCTCATAAGCATCAAAAGGTGTTAATGCCACTAAATCACCAACATTATGACAGCAGGCGCTACATCCATTACATCCACCAGCATCTGCTGCTACCATATCTTCTACATCATAAATTTTCCCATCTGAAATGTTCTCTAATGTTCTTGTTGTGTGCATAGTTTCTCCTTACTCCCACGTTTTCCAAATCTCAGGTGTGTAGCATATGGTTGCTTGTTTACCATTACGTACAATAGGCGTTTTTAAAAGTTGCGGAAATTCTAACACGCGTTTTTCCTTATTTGCATTAGATGCAAACTGAATGCGTGATAAAGCTTCCTTATCTTTGCAGTTTGGATTAATCATTACTTCTATACCACCTACAGCTTGTTTCACACTGTTAATTTCACCTTGACTCATTCCTTTTTCTTTCAAATCAATAAACTGATATTTTACACCACGTTCTTTAAAATAACGTTCTGCTTTTTTTGTATCAAAACATTTTTTTGTTCCAAAAATTTGTATATTCATGACTTTACTTGCTAGGTTTTTTTACCTATTTCCTTTCTATACTTTATCTCTTATTATAACTTATTATTGCTATATTGAAAATAATGGCTATTTTAGTAAGACCAATTCTTAGGCATTTCCTCTAAAAACCAATATAAAACAGCTGATTTTACTCTTTGCTCTGCGGCATCTTTCTTATATAATTTTAATTGATAATAACCATACTGATTCTTCTTTAAAAATTGCTTAATTTCCTGTGTACTGACAACAAATTGTACTTGTTTAATTGTTTTTCTTAAATGACCCATTTCTTCTTCAAGGCGTTCTTGACTTATAAGTTTAAGCGCCCTAGCTTTTATAATCTCTTTTTCTGTCCTTTTAAATAATTCTTCACGTTTTCTTTCTTTAATAATATAAGCTACATTACAGCTTCTAATTAAATTAGCCTCTAGAATCTTTGTATAAGGCATCTCAATATAACTCTCGCCTAAGGACTCATATTTATTGCGTTGTTCATTCCATTTTAGGCGTGTATAGGGACAGCATAAATACAGATATTCTTGTAAATACTTATAAAAACTTTCTCGATTAATAAAAATACGTTTCCATTTCTGTACTTGCATGTCCAAAAAATGCATGTCTGTCCTATGCTCTAAAGTAAAATATTCTACAGCTCCTTGAGGTGCTACAATATAATCTACATAGGGTATTATATTAAATCGTACATGTTTCTCATCAATATCTAAAAATCTTGCAATATCTTCAACTAGTATGTTATAACCATCTTCTTCCATCGCTTTTGCCATACCCTTTATAACGATTTCCTGTCTTTGGATTACGGCATCTTCATAAGCAGCTTTAATTTCCTCATCTTTTAAGCCCATTTTCTCTAAATGTTGTATATGTTCTTTTAATGATTTTTCTTTTGGAAAATAGGTTTGACTTTGATCACTCATACGGTTTCTCCTTAAATAATTTTATTAATCTTTTATTGACCTCATTATTCGAGGCCTTGTATAATAGTTCGCCTTCCCTAGATGTAAAATAGGTTTTTAGTATATAAGATTTTTTAGCTGATTAATTACTTATTTGAGTAATATGTATTATACCACTACTCTCGCTACACTACTACATCTTTTCATTTATATATGTTAATCTTTTCAATGAAATTCCAGATATGAAATAATTGAAAGTACACGTAAAAAATGTTATACTACTAACAACAAATTAAAAGAATATAGAAATAATGTATGAAAGAGCTTATTTTTATAAGCTCTTTTTCTATGATACAGAAAGGTATTACTATGATAAAAATTGAAAACTTATCTTATGGCTTTCCACAAAAAGAACTCTATCATCAAATTTCATTTACATTAGAAGAAGGACAGCATTGTGCTTTTATTGGTGTAAGTGGTAGTGGTAAAAGTACACTAATTGATCTTATAATGGATCCGGAAAAATATATGTTTGAAGGTTCCTTAGAAGTTATGCCTAATTGCAAAATAGGTTATGTTAGTCAATTTCCTGATGCTAATAAAACAAAAGAAACAACTGTATTTGAATATATTGCGAGTGACTGCATTAAGTTACAAACTGAGCTTGCTACCATTTGTACCGAAATGGAAACAGCTACTGAACTTGATGAATTGCTTGAAAGATATCAAGAAACTTTCGATGCCTATGAAGCCCTTGGTGGTGATGATTTTGAAAGTAATATCAATAAGAAATTAAATTTAGCTGACCTTATGAAACATAAAGATCTTATGATTTCTGAATTAAGTGGTGGTGAATTTAAACTTGTTCAAGTTATTAAAGAAATGCTTACAAAGCCTGATTTATTAATTATGGATGAGCCAGATGTATTCTTAGACTTTGAAAACTTAAATTCATTAAAAAACCTTATTAATACGCACAAAGGTACAATACTTGTCATTACACATAATCGCTATTTATTAAATCACTGCTTTAATAAAATTCTTCACCTCGAAAATAAAGAACTTCAAGAATTTGATGGCAGCTATATTGACTATAACTTCTCACTTCTTGCAAAAAAAGTGGAACTTCAAGAACTGGCACAAGCTGACACAGACGAAATCGAAAGAAATGCTCGCTTAATTGAAAAACTCCGTGAGGCTGCTACAAATAATGCTGAAGCCGCTAGAGGTAAAGCGCTTAAAGCTAGAGTTAAAATTCAAGAACGTTTAGAAGCACGTAGAATCAAAGCACCATTTGTTTATATTAAGCAACCTAATATCCGATTTGAAGTACAATGTGAAGTAACCCCTGACTTAGAAGAAGCTGTAGTTGAAGAAACACCTATCTTAAAAGTAACTGGTTATGGCGTTGCCTTTGATGAAACACTTCTTGAAGATATTAACTTTGAAATTAAAAAAACAGATAAAGTGGCCCTTATTGGTGAGAATGGAACAGGTAAAACAACTTTACTACGTGAAATCTTCAAAAATAATCATAATGCCATTTGGATTCAAGAAGATATGAACGTTGCATATCTTTCTCAACGCCAAGGTGAAATGCTTAATGAGGACCATACAGTCCTTGAGGAGTTCCTTGCTGCAGGTTTTGAAACTATGTTAGAAGTTAGAAGATATCTTTCAAGCTATGGCTTTAACCGAGACAACCTTAATCAAAAAATCAGTGCTTTATCTGGTGGTGAGAAAAATATCCTTCAAATCGCTAAAATTGCTACAACGAAAACTGATTTATTACTTCTTGATGAACCAACAAGCCATTTAGATACTTATGCACAACTTGCTCTAGAAAAAGCAATTTCAGATTATAAAGGTGCTGTTGTTATGATTTCTCATGATTTCTATTCTATCGTAAACTGTATGGATTATGCCTTAATCATCGATAATAAAACAATTCGTAAAATCCGTATGCGTAAGTTTAGACAAATGATCTACGCAAAACATTTTGATAAAGATTATTTAGAACTAGAACAAAAGAAAAAAGCATTAGAAACAAAGATTGCCTTTGCCTTAAAAGACAATAACTTTACACTTGCCAAAGGCTTATGCGAAGATTTAGAAGCACTTATTAAATTATTTTAATATTAATAACAAATAGCCCCTTAGAGATTTGATTAAATCCCTAAGGGGCTATTTTCCAATTAATTACCAATAAGAAAATCTAAAATATCCCAGCCATCACTAGATTGTGCTTTATATAATTCTGTATAACCGCATCTTTTACAACTTACTGTTACAAATTTTTTGTTTTGAATATCAAATATCTTTGCAAAGTTTCCACCTGTTGCTTGAAATTGATCTGATTCATAGTGTTGATTACCACATTTTGGACAAACATACTGCTTCTGCTCCATATTAGCTCACTCCCCACTTTTAATTATACAACTTTAATATAATCCAATTGGCAGCGTATTTCAAGTTTTCATATGACCTTAGATCTTTTCAAATCTTTTAAAGGTCTTATTGTCTCTCGTAATCTCTTCATACCACATTTTTAAAGGTCTTACCCAAATCTGCTCATCTCCATAAAGGGCTTTATAAATGACGACTTCTTCTAATGTCTCACTATCTTTAGCAACTGCAACAACTTCATATTCATTTCCTTTAAAATGTCTATATCTGCCTAATTGAACCATTTCACTACCCTCTCTGCATGCCTTGTATAAAATATCTTTATGCCAACTGTTCTTCTGCATCAATTATCTTACCTTTAGGCAATGCACCTCTTACAATGCTTTCCCAAGGTGTTCCCAATACTTTATCCATAAAGATAATTTGTCCATAATCTTCTTCTGTTCGAATGAGTCTGCCACAACCTTGTTTAAGTTGTAATCCCATTTCTGGATAATCTACAGTTACGCTAGGGTCTAATCCCTGTTCTCTGGCCGCTATGCGTTGTGCTTCAATTAAAGGATCTAAGCTCGGGAAAGGAAGCTGCCAGATAACAACTAATGTTAAAGCTTCACCTGGTACATCTATTCCTTCCCAAAAATCTGATCCTACTAATACAGAGTTCTTCTCTTCTTTGAATTTTCTTACAAGATAGCCTCTATCGCCTTCATCCTCATAGAATACTTCAAATGGTAATACCTGTTTACTTAAGTAGCTTCTAATCTTACTAACTTCACTGAGTGAACGGGTTAATACAAGTGCATGTCCCCCATTTTTCTTAAGCTGCGTTACAAGTGCTTCAATGCGCTGCGCCATACTTTCATCATATCCTGCTTCTAAGGTAATGGTCACTTGCTCTGCCATATTAAATGGGCTGCCAATTGTTGACTTAGAAGGTGACTTTAAGCCCATCATACGAATGAAGTAATCAAAGTTTCCTTCATGACTTAATGTCGCCGAACTAAAGATAACTGGCAATTTCTTTGTATATAATGCCTTATTTAACATTTCAGTCAAGTTTCTTGGCACTACAACGAAGCTTTCACTATTTGGCTGCACCCAGGCAATAATATCTTGTCCTTGATTCTTACAGAGCTGTGCTAAACCACGCATAGCTGTTTCAATCTGTCCCTCGTAAGCTTGTATTGAACTTACAGGAATAGCTTCTATATAAAGCTCTTGTTCAATTTGAAGCTCTATAATTAACTGATCAAGGACCGAACGTAAAGTACGTGCCGCACTTAATAACGGTTCACTAATTTGAATGGTGCGGCGCATTTCAGCCTCTGCTTGACTATTTAATTTCTCTAGTAACTCAAAGAAATATTCCATAGCATCTTCAAGGGCTGCTGTTGTTGTATGCAATGAATTTCTAGCCCCTTGTATTTCTTCTAAAGAAGTAATGATGGCTTGTAAATCTTCTTTAACAATTTGATGACCAGCTTGCAGGGCTGCTGGCTGCATAATTTTATGCCCTTCATCAAAGATAACTGCTGAGTAATCTGGTAAAATTGGCATCTGACCATTTGCTAGCTTTTCTTCTCTTGTCCATAAATCATGAAAGAATGTTTCATGATCAACAATAATCAAATCTTGAGTGGCTCTATAATGCGCTCTTGCACGCACTAATTTACAATAGCCACGACTTAAACATACCTCACAAGACATCCCCTCATTCCAAGCAATCTTTTTCCATACTTTATCTGTTACAGTAGGAATTTCTGCACGTTCACCACGTTTCGTTTCTCCAATCCACTGCTGTACTTCATCCGGAATAGGTTCAAATGCTTCTATACAGGCATCAGCACGTACCTGACATAAATACTGTCTTGGGTCTTTTGCCATCCTAGCATCTACTTCTAATCCAAGTAACTTAGATAACTTATGAATGTCCCCATCTTCAGCCGCAAGCTGTTCTTGTAAGGCTGGTGAAGCACATGAAATAACCACTGGTTTTCCTGTATGTCTTGCATAAGGAATAGCTGATAATAAATAAGCAAATGTTTTTCCTGTTCCTAGACCAGCCTCTGCTAAATGTATCTTTTTTTCGCAAAAAGCATCTGCTATTTGAAATGCTGTAAAGATTTGTTCGTCTCTTACTTCATACCCTTGTTCAGGCAATATATCATATAAAACATCACCAATCCATTCTATTAATTTATCCTGAAATTCTCTTCCATTTGAATATGCAAATGGCATTTTTACTTTTGTATTCATATATTGCTCTCCTATTTGGTGATATAAATTTCTATTATACGCTAAATAGCACTAACTGCCATTATAACAAGAGAAAAAACTTTCTTCAAGCATCTCCTTTTTCCAGTAAGCCTTACGATCTATTTATAGTTAATACATCTTTAATAATTATCGACTTTTACTCCTCATATTCTCTTACAGCTATAACAGTATGAACATTATAGCTCGTTGACAGTGCTTTACTTTCAGCCTCACTGCTGCTGCTTGCTAAAACTGTCATGCCACATTCATTACCTTCATAATCAAGATACTCAATATAATATAAATTCATTTCTAAAACTCCTTAATATATTTTTAATATTTATTGTAACACTAATATATCTTTTTATTAGCTTTACCCGTTAATAGAGCTGCCCTAAAACTACTTTACTAGTTTCAAGGCAGCTCTCGTATTTAATAGATTACTTTATTTATTCACCTACCACAATATTTTTCTCTTCTGCTCTATAGTACGAACTGTGTGCTTTTACAAATTGTCTATAAAATATAAAACCTACCATAGAAGTCACTATTTCTGTAATAGGAAATGTCATCCAAAAATACTCAAGTCCTAATAAAGACAAAACATAGCCCACTGGTACAAATAGACATACCGTTCTTATGATAGTTAGTACTATACTCTTTAAACCATATCCAAGTGCTTGAAAATACACCGGGAAAATTAAAGAGGTTACCATCGGTAAAAAGCTCATTCCTATAAAACGAAATCCCCCTGTTCCTATTGAAATGACATCCGCATCCTGTGAAAATACTTGGAGCATTTGAGTTGGTATGCCCTCAAAGCAAATAACACCTATCATCATAAACATCAGGCCAAAACTTATTGCAGTCCATAAAACCTTCTTGCATCGCTCTATAGCATAAGCCGCATAATTGTAGCTAAGAATTGGGACAATACAAGTCTGCAGCCCACCTAGCGGTATAAAGAAAAAGGTCTGCCATTTATAATATAAACCAAGTGCAGTAACTGCCTGATCTGAAAAACCTGCTAAAATTAAATTAAGTCCTAATATATACAATGTATAAGCTGACTGCATAATAATGTTTGGAATCCCATCATAATAAATCTTCTTAATATATGTGCGGTACTTACACAGTGTTGGAGATTTTTTATAGCCATATATCCCCACTATGATAGCTGTAGCAATTTGGCCAATAACAGTTGCAATGGCAGCACCTTTCAAACCCATTTCAGGGCTACCCATATATCCAAAAATCAAAATTGGGTCAAGAATAATATTAACTACTGCACCAACAATCTGAGCAATCATAGGAATTTTCATATTTCCAGTGGCTTGAAGCACTTTTGTCCAAATGCTGTTAATGGTAAAATAAAACGGAGAGATTTTGGTAAACAATATTGGAGAATATTATACATTTAATTACAATTATACTTCTCTTTTGATAGAATAGTTGCATATCTATCAAAAGGAGGAAATGTAGTGAAAGGATGGCCTATGTTTATTGAAATCCAAACTTATAAATCAATGGGGCTTAATAAATCTCAAGTCTCAAAGAAATTGAAGATTAACTTTAAAACAGTTTGTAAGTACTGGAATATAAGTCCAAGTACATTTCAAACACTTCAAGAACAGTCTAAATCACGTACTAAAAAGATTAATCCTTATCATAATCAGATACTTGAATGGCTTAGAGAATTCCCTGACTTATCATCAGCTCAGGTGTTTGATTGGTTGCTTGAAAGGCATCACAACCTTGATTTTAAAGAAAGAACATTACGTTTATACATTCAAGAACTTAGAAAGACTTATGCCTTACCTAAACATCCACCACTTAGGCAATATGAAGAAGTTCCAGAAACACTTCCAGGCGAACAAGCTCAAGCTGACTTTGGACAAATCTGGGTAAAAAGAGTGAATGGTACACGTATCAAAGTGTATTGCTTTGCATTAGTATTGTCCTATTCAAGATATAAGTTTGTGTGGTGGCAAGAGCATCCTTTTACAAGTGATGACTTAATTATGCTTCATCAAAAGGCTTTTGAATACTTTGGTGGCATGCCTAAGGAAATCGTTTATGATCAAGATAGGATTATTATTGTTTCAGAAAATGCAGATGATATCATTTGTACAGAAACCTTTCAGAATTACATTAATCACATGAAATTTAAGATGAGACTTTGTAGGGCTTATGACCCAGAAAGTAAAGGGAAAGTTGAAGCTGTTGTAAAGTTTGCAAAGAACAACTTTGCAAGGCATAGAATTTTTAAGGATATTGATTCATTTAATGATGAAAATCTACTTTGGCTTGATAGGACTGGAAATGGGAAGGTTCATGATATAACAAAAAAAGTACCTAAAGAAGTGTTCACCCTTGAAAAACGACACTTACTTCAGATACCTTCTTCATTGTTTAATCAACAATCTAAATCTAGTTTAACGTATTCTGTTCGAAAAAACAATACTATTTCTTATAAACAAAATCGTTATCAATTACCTAAAGGTACTTACTCTCCTGGGAAAGAAGTTCTTCTTTCTCTAAATGGTGATACGTTAGATTTATTAGATGTTGATACTGGAGAAGTATTAGCAACACATAAAATTGCCACTGGTAAAGGCAACTTGATTCAAATCCATCATCCTGAACGTATTAAAGGTAGTAATCTTTTAGCTCTTGAAAATGAAGTAATTGAATACTTTAATCATGCATCAGAAGCTGTACAGTTTTTAGCTCATATAGAGTCTGCTAAACCGCGTTATTATAGAGATCAACTTTTCTCATTGAAACAGTCTTGTAAGCAACATACAACGGAGGACCGATTAGCTGCACTTCATTATTGTATAGAAAGAAATTTAATAAGTGCGAGTTTCTTCAAAGAAGCTTTGGATTATCTTATTCAAAAGCTACTGCGAGATAAGAAATCTCAAGAAAAACGTCTTAAAAATGCAGCTTTTCCTACACTTAAAACTGTAGAAGAGTTTGACTTATCTTTTCAAAAATCTATTAACAAACGTCAGCTCAATGAACTTTGTGAGTTAGCATGGGTAGACCGTATGTATAACCTGATTCTGTTAGGACCACCAGGTGTAGGTAAAAGCCACCTTGCTATTGCATTAGGTTATAAGGCTGTTCAAGAAGGTTATACTGTAAGCTTTGTTTCGATGGATATGCTAATGCATACACTTAAAACGGCTGAAATATCCCGAAAAAGTAAAGGAAAACTCAATCGCATTCTTGCATCAAGTATTGTTATTATTGATGAATTAGGCTATTTGCCTATCACGCGAGAAGAAGCTAATCTTTTCTTTGGACTTATTTCATCACTTCATGAGCAAGCTTCTTTAATTATTACATCTAATAAAGGGTTTGAAGATTGGACAGAATTATTAGGAGATCCAGCACTTACAACTGCTGTACTTGATAGAATTGCATATCGATGTCAAGTTATCACGATGCAAGGTAAAAGTTATCGTTTAGAACATCGCCAATCATTATTCAAGACTGAAGAAGACTAACGTTTATGCCGCGAAAGTTCCTTGACTATGAGGGTTGATATGCTAAACTTACACATCTAGGCAGCACCTATCTTCGTAGCTAAACTTACATTTTAAGGTAGTTGCCCCTGCTGCCTAAGAGTATATCAACGGAGGCTCGTGGTCAAGGAAAACGTGGAATAAATGTGGATAAGTATAAAAAACAAATAGTTATTATATACGGAATATTATGTAAAATTATTTGCCAAAATTTCTCCGAAAGTACTTGCCGGTAACAAATGGTCAAACGTTCTTTCTTCTTGTACCGTAACTTTTATATTTTGATGTGTCAATATACCCAATAAATTTTCTTCACAAACTCTCGGCAATACTAATGCATCCTCTGTTTCATCAAATCCATAGATAACCCTTGACTTATTATAAGTAGGCATTCTCATGGCTTAAGTTTTGAAGAAATCTGGTTTAATACTTTGTTTTTCATATTCAAGTTCTGCATAGGCCTTTACCAGTACATTATATTTATTCAGTAGCTCTTCATAGTTCATGACTATTATAATCCCTTTCACTATTTTAGATACAACAAATCCCTTCTCTAGGAAGGGACTGTTAAATGTTTTTATATACTATTAACTAATAAATTTTAATAGGTGTTATATTATAGACTGCTTTTTCTAACTTATCTATAATTTCTTGTTTTAAATCAGATTTCACGTTCATTATCTAACGCATTCCATAATCGTTTTGCAATGGGTTACATGCTAATGGTAGCCAATACAACTATATTAATCCAGCAGTTTTGTTTATCTAAAATTCTTCATTAATCCATTTATAAAGTTGAGTACAATTATGGTCACTATCTTCCATGGTAAATCTCATATCCATTTCTAATTCCTCAAACCCATTTCTTTTATATAAGTTATATCCTTCTTTTGTTGAATTAAGTGTTACAAAAGTAGCCCCAATATACTCCTGTGCAATCATCTCGATTCTTTCTAGGCATTCTATAATTAAAATATCACTTAGATAAATTTTGTCACCGGAAGGTAATATATCAAATACTTGTTTATGATATTTTTCATCTAATGCAAAATAATTAATATTCACTGCTCCACCCATGCGAATATATCGACTACTCTCCCCTACTTCTTCTATTCGATCTACCGAACTCATCCTCAAATTATAATATCCAATAATCTCACTATTTTCTTCAGATAGAAATACATACGTCTTACCTATATTAGCATTTAAAGAATAATCTCCATCTTGTAAAAATCCATCAAGATATGTATTCCCCGAACTAAATCTTTCTGCTAATGGCAATAGCTCTGGGGATAATGGATGTATATTCAATAGTCCATCTTGTTTCATTATTTTTTATCCTTTTCTGTAACAATTAATCGGCATTTTTGTGTTTGTGAATTTACTTGTACTGAAAACTTATGACTTCTAATATAATCTCTTCTTTCTTTAGCCTCTGCACTTAATGGTGTCTTCTTTAACATTTTTTCTGTTGTAGTATAAGTTGTATTTGTTGGGTATACATAATTCATATAAATACCTCCTTTATTATCCTATGCTATTAAAATATATTTCTTTCGCATAAAAATATATTTATTCTATTATTTACTTTCAATTATTTGCTTTAGTTTGTAATAAATCCTTATCTCCTTATATAATATGGCCAATTATATTGTGTGTCAATCATTTATGGGATAATATTAAAATATGGGCTTCCTAGAAATTCTAAGTAGCCCATATTAACTATTTTAATTTATTTAATTTTACGACATTTTCCACATGGGTTGTATGTGGAAACATATCTACCGGGCATATTGCTTCTACTTTATAACAACTGCTTAGATACTTTAAGTCTCTTGCTAACGTTTCAGGATTGCATGAGATGTATATCACATTTTTAGGTGCAACTTTCATGACTGAATCCATAAATGCCTTGTCACTTCCTGCACGAGGTGGATCCATAAAGACTACATCAATAGGCTCTTTATTGTCTTTAGCCAGTTGCACCATAAACTTTCCGGCATCTGCATTGTAAAATTTTATATTTGTCTGTCTGTTGCATTTGGCATTTAATTTAGCATCTTTAATAGCATCACTATTTAATTCAACGCCTATAACTTCCTTGGCTTTTCGACTAGCAATGATACCGATTGTTCCTATGCCACAATAAGCATCTATAATGCGTTCTTTCCCAGTAAGAGTTGCCAAACTAATTGCCTTTTGATAAAGTACTTCTGTTTGTAGTGGATTTACTTGATAAAAAGATTTAGGCGAAATACGGAAGGTACAATCGCATAGTGTATCTTCTATATAGCCTTTTCCATAAATTACTTTTTCCCTATCGCCTAACACCATACTCGTTTTTTTATCATTTAAATTTAATATAATGGTAGTAATTTCTGGATGTAACGTACGTAGCGCCTTAATAAAGTTTTGTTTAGAAGGAAATACAAATGAACTTACAACAAGTACTACCATGATTTCACCACTTTTATGACCTGTTCGAATCAGCACATGGCGTACAAGTCCCGTTTTAGTATCTTCATTATAAACTTTCAGCTTAAATGAAGGCAAAAGACTGCGAATAGTTGCAATAATAGCATCTGCCTTTTGATTTTCTAAATAACAATTTGTTACTGGAATCACTTGATGGCTTCCTTCTTTATAGGTTCCTGAAATAATTTGACCATTTTTAGAACGTTCGAATACAGCATGAACTTTATTACGATAATATGTAGGGCTTACCATTCCTATAATAGGTGCAATATGGCCATATTTTTTTAGAAGTTTAGCCACCTGTTCTCTCTTATATCTTAATTGCTCCTTATAGGGCATACTTAGCATTTGACATCCTCCACATCTATTTTCCACTGGACATTTTAAGACTGTGGTTTGCTTTCGCGTTATTTGGTTTTCTTTTGTAGCAAGTTGATTCATTATTTTTCACCTTTAGTTATATATTGTTTATTTCAATATTTTATTTAATTATATATTATATTTTACAAAATATCACACAAATAAATACCACAATATGCATACCCTCTCTATATAATAAGTATTGCACTCATAACAAAAGAGCGATAAAACTAAGTAAATTCTCAAGTTTTATCGCTCTTTCTTTTAAAAAATTCCTTTTATAATCATGCAAACTCCCATAATAATCAATATAATGCCTAGTGGAATTGCAATAATGGTAATACATAATATAATCCCTGTAAGTAATACTACTAGCCCAAGTGTTACAGTAATCAGTTTACCTGCTAATTTAAAAACTAATCCTACTAACCACCAGATTAACAAAATGGGCCAAAATATTAGAAAGCCTAGTAATCGTAACATAATTAATCCCTTCCTCATTGTACTATTAACACTTAACTTTTAATTTATTATAATGCATCTAATCTATATTTAAAATGAGAACTAGATTAAATTTTAATGAGAATTTTAATCTTAAAGCGCACTATATGATTATTTCTATGCCATATATTTCTAATTATATGTTATAATTATTTATATCAAGAAAATTTATACGAAAGGTGATTTCTATGAAGCAAAACAAACGCGACTTGATACTAGATGCCATGCAAGCTTTAATGAGTGAAGATTTAGCTTCTAATGCTTCTATTAGTGATGTAGCGCAACGTGCTGGTATTGCTAAAGGAGGCATTTATTATTATTTTCGTTCAAAAGACGAAATATTAGATGCTGTTTTAGAACGTTCCTACGCCCAATCCATTGCAGAAAGTTGGTCATTAGTCCAGTCTACGGATTTAAACGCCTTAGCAAAAATGGAAAAACTGTTTTTACTTTTTCTTTCCCCAAGTGCTACTGTTAAGCAACATGAAATGCTCAAGTATTTACATTTACAAAATGATATTGTGCTTCATCAAAAGTTCTTAGCGCTTACAATTCATGAGCTTACACCTATTCTTTCAGATATTCTTAAACAAGGTGTAGCAGAATGTATGTTTACATGCCCTTATCCAAATCAGCTTTCAGAAATTATTCTCTCGATGTTGGTCGTTTTATTTGATCATACTATTGTACCTTGTGAAGATAATCTAGAAACACTTCAAAATAAGCTCAAAGCACTTGCACTAATTCTTGAAAAAACCCTAGGACTACCTCCTGAAAGTTGTAGCTACTTCTATACAAGTCCTACCTTCTATCAACTTGCCATTACTAATGCTTCCTCTTCAACATAAGAAACTGCCTTTCCTATTCTAAAAAAACGGCTGCTATGATTTATCCATAGCAGCCGTTTGCTTTATTCAGTTTTTTTATTTATTGAATCTGCACGCCATCATAATATACTTCTATTGTTTCACTTGAAAGAGCTGGATATGAAGACCAGTCATTTTTTGCAAAACGTACATCTAATGTCATTGTTCCTGTCTCAGGTGTTAAAGTAGCACTTTTATTAATCGTTAATGTAAGTGCCCCATCTTCAATTATTCCCTCTACACCACCATTTAGTGAAGTATACCAAGGATCTGTCGTATATTGAATTGCAGCATTATCACACCAAAAACTTTGTTCTTCCGTTGGCATACCATCAGCTTTATATACGATGCTTAATTTTGAAACATCAATAGCTTCATCTTGTGCTGTAATTGTATAACGTTGCCCCACTGAATTACCATTCACAGTCGTTTTCACATTAACAGAAACTGCTGCATTAGATGGGTCTGTTGGCTGGCTTGGATCCGTTGGATCTGTTGGATCTGTTGGGTCCGTAGGCTCACCTTTCACATAATCTTCAATAATAGAATAATATGCAGGTTTTGCTTTATACTCACCATCGAAAAGCAATGGATATCCGCCAAGCCAACTTGTTGTATCGGTTACACCCCAGAATACAACAGCAGAGATATTCGCACCACCTTTTTTGAGTTCCATTACTTTATTGATAATTTGTTTATAACGTGTTGCCTGCTGATTTAAAGCATATTCACTATTATCTGGATTTTTAATATCCAGTTCTGTAAGTTGAATTTCTAAGCCTAGTTCACTGTATTTTTTAACAGCTTCCTCAAACATACTAATGCTTGGATATTGCATTACCCAGTGAGATTGCATACCCATGCCATCTACTAAATCTTTTTCTTTAAGGTCTTTTAATATATTATATATGAAATCTCTCTTCTTGGTTTCATATTCATTGTAATCATTATAAAATAATTTGCAGCCTTCTGGTGCATATTTTCTTGCATATTCAAATGCCTTTTCAATATATTCACTGCCAATTGTTTGCATCCAAGCTGATTGTCCTGAAACAAGATTATTAGAACCAGGATTTCTCATACCTGTTGAAGTATTAGGATCTACTGCCTCATTGACAACATCCCATGCATAGAAGTCTACTGTTGGATATTCTTCTGCTAATGTTTCCATAACATTCTTTATGTAATTTTCCATTCTTTGAAGCATTACATCTTTTGAAACCCATGCTGCATTAGGATCTTCTGAATAACCTTCTTTAAAGAACCAATCTGGTGTTTGGCTGTGCCATACAAGCGTATGACCTCTTACTGGAATATTATTATCTCTTGCGAACTCAAGTAATGTTCTTGCTGCACGAAGATTAATCTGTGGATTTGTTTCATCCCCACCATTCGCTTCCATATATGCAACTGTTGCATCATGGTCAAGTACTGCATCTGGTTTAAGTTCATTTCCGAAAGTGATGCTATTATAATGTTTTAAGAATAAGTCTTTACCTGGTTTTGGTGCAATTTCACTTGCTTGTGCTGCACCACCAATAATTAATTGATCAGCGAAAACATCTTTTAAACTTTCGATATCTTGTTCTATTTCAGGAAGGGAAGCTGGTGTTGCTGTAAAATCATCAATATAGAAATCCATTAAATCTTGTGTTGAAGGGTTAGATGTCCATTGTGTTTCAACATAAATCTGTACGTTTGTTGCATCTGTTGGAATAGTGTATTCCCCTTGTAAAATAGTCCATTGACCTTTTGTAACAGCTTGAGATTTAATTGTTTTGTACTGATCATTTACTCCATCGTTATATTGAAGTTGTAAACTAAAGTTTTGTGAATTTGAATAATTATCCCCTTTAAATTTAAGTGCAACAGAAAAATCATATGTTTCTCCTAATGTCAATTCTTCTGTTTTGTCACAAGTTGCACCATGCCATGTTTTTGTACGATTACTTACTTTAATACAACTTTTTCCTGAATAAGATTCCTCTGTTGTAAGTTCTACAACTTCTGCATTTTCACCACGAGGTGCCCAACCATTTAAATCTTGCTCGAAATCATCATAAATAAGTGCACCATAACTTACCTCAGCCGCAAATACAGGTGCAAGATTTGTACAAATAGGTGTTACCATTGTACATGCTGTAAGCACTGCAAATAATTGCTTTGTAAAATACCTTGCTTTCATAAAACATCCTCCTCCACATTTTAACTTCTTTTACACTCTAAGTTTTTAAAATTCCTTTAAAAACTTTTGCTCCTTCAAGAAGTTGTTAAATAAAGTATAGCATTTGAATTTTTTTGAACAAGATATTTTACTCACTATGTAGAATATTTCGACATATGTTGCTTAAGTATTTTCACCTTCCTTAGTAGCAGCCACTTCCTCAATCAACTGAAGTATTTGAAGATTTGCCTTATTGTTTAGTAGTTGTTCTGTTTCCATCAAACATGTCATATTTGGGGCATACTCTCCACAAATATCAATGCCTAATATCTCATGTGTCTCTACAATACTCTCATAAATTTCCCTCAGCTGGCTAAGCGTTAAAAAACCTTGGTCCCAGTTTGTACAAGCCTCCTTAGCATCCATTACATCTTTATCAACAGAAATGTACACATTATAGTGAATATGCTCTTTTGCAAATGTCTGCCACTTAGGATGCTGCTTTAACATTGATTCACCATAAGCAAATACCTTATGACTATACTTACTCGGTATCTCTTTTATTAGCTGATCTGCTACACCTATGATAATAACCTCTTTTAAAAAAGGATTTTCATCTAATGTTCGCTTTACCCAACAGCCACATGACATTAAATTCTCAAAAAGTGAAGGCTGCATATCTGTATGATGATCAAATAAAATTAAAGAAAATGGTTCTCGAAGGCGCTCTAATAATAAGTATGTTATATAATGATAATTACCTGAGTCAATATAATTGATACGAGTAGGTTCACTTGTAGCAATTCGCCTGCGAATAATCTCTAATGACTCTTCATCACAATACCCACTTACACCACTTAAGTCTGTAAAATTTAACCACTGATGTATCTCATTTAAATAAAAGTCCTGATATGTATAGGCATTATCAAAATTAAATAATGTTATTTTCTCTGACATATATATTCCCTCTTCCTTTTTACTTTTAGCTTACTCGTTTTTATTGTTTAAATTGTGTAGATTCTAATTTTTGAACTTGTTTTTTGTCTTTTTTATACTGTAGACTTAAGGCCCTATGCCTTGAAACCATTTTAAGAGTTCATTATAGTAGACACGAAAAAGAAAAATACTACAAGGAGTGATTAAAATGTTATTCAGCTTTACAAACAAACATGGAAGAGAAATTTGTACAATTGAGGCAAGAGATAAACTCATTGCAAAAACAATGTATAAAGAAAAATTTAAAAATGGTGAAGTCAATATTCCTATTAAAGACCTTCGCGTTGAGAAATGTGAATAAACTTAATCTTTGAAAAAACATTATTTATGCGTTCATTTTCTATTATTATGGTAAAATAAATAAGAAACCTATGATAGAACTATGGAGGCTAGATAATGAAAGAAAAGTTATTAAATCGTTTTTTAACTTATGTTCAAACAAATACACAGGCTGATGGCGCAAGTACAACTTATCCAAGTAGCACTGTCCAAATTGATTTTGCTAAGACGCTAGTTAGTGAGTGCACTCAACTTGGGCTACACGATGTTTCTTTAGATGAAAATGGTTATGTTTTTGCCACTCTTCCTAGCAACATCCAGGAAGAAGTACCAACTATTGGCTTTATTTCTCACATGGATACTGTGCCAGACTATCCAGGCAATAATGTTAAACCGCAAATTATTGAAAATTATAATGGTACGGATATTACACTAAATCCAGAAGTTACTTTAAGCCCAAGACAATTCCCAGTGCTTAAGACATTAGTAGGTGAAACACTTATTACAACTGATGGTACAACTATTTTAGGTGGAGACGATAAGGCTGGTATTGCTGAAATTCTGACAGCTATGGAATATCTTATTGCACATCCTGAAATTCCACATGGTACAATACGTATCGGCTTTACGCCAGATGAGGAAATTGGCCGTGGTGTAGATTACTTTGATGTCAAAAAATTCAATGCTGATTTTGCTTATACGATTGATGGTTGTGCAGTTGGAGAACTTCAATGTGAAAACTTTAATGCTGCTTCTGCTACCATTAAAATTAAGGGACTTAGTGTACATCCAGGCTCTGCTAAAGGCAAAATGAAGAATGCACTTGCAATTGCTTGTGAATTCCAAAATCATTTACCAGCTCATGAAGTCCCTGAATGTACAGAAGGTCATGAAGGTTTTTATCACCTCCACGCCTTTGAAGGGCATCTTGAAGAAGCTACGCTTCACTATATTTTAAGAGATCATAATAGAAGTCTCTTCAATGCACGCAAAGAAAAAATTGCTAGCATTACCACACTTCTTAATGAAAAATATGGAGAAGGTACTGTCAGCTTTGAAATAACTGATAGTTACTATAACATGAAAGAAGTCATTGATAAATACCCTGGCGTTTTAGAGCTAGCTGAAAAGGCTTTTGCAAAAGTAGGTATTACACCTGTTCACGAACCAATTCGTGGTGGTACAGATGGCGCAAGACTTTCATTTATGGGACTTCCTTGTCCAAACATTTTTACAGGCGCTTACAACTGTCATGGTAAATATGAGTTTACTGTACTTCACCATATGGAATTAGCTGTGAAAGCTATTTTAGCCATTTGTGAACTAGGTAGCACAGGTAATAAATAAACCTATCAATATTTGTGCATAAAAAGACTCTAATCTTAAATAAGATTAGAGTCCCAGGCTGTAGACAATTAACTTTTCCATAGTATTTTACTAGTCTAGAAATAGAAAACAGAGGTAAAAATGGACCTAAACTGCTCTTTTTACCCCTATTTTAATAGATTTTCTTGAATAATCCTCACTTAATTTGTGAGTTTATTTTGGGAAAATTCATTTATCAACAATCTGAGACTCTAATCTTAAATAAGATTAGAGTCCTTTTATAGTAAGGATTGCAAAAGAAAGAAATTACTCTATTATATAGTCTTCAATCTCAACTAGATCCACACCTAGTGGTTTTACAAGATTAATAAAGTTTAAGTACGCAGCACCAGTCATAATTTGCTGAGCCACATCTTCTACCGTTCTATTTTCAACGGGTTCTAAATAAGTGCCTTTAACCCAATTATTAAAGGCTCCCATACCTTGCCCACACCAAATTTGATAATCCATCATACGGCTCTTCTCACCTTGAACAGCCCATTTAGAAGATTGCCCCAAGTACCATCTAAATACGAGAGCCATCTTATATTTTTCACTTTCTAAAGCACGCGTGATTTGATGAGGTGCTACTTTGCTAAAATACGCTTTTGTACTCTCCCATACTTCTTCTAGTGTACTATGAAACATTCTTTTCTCAATGCGTGCTTTCTCAGCTGCAGGTATTTCAGATAATGCATTATATGTGCTATATAAATCATAAAGCTTTTGTGCATTCATAGGAAACATTGTTCCTTTTTTCATAACCTGAACCTTAGCCCCCATTTCAAACATATCTGCACATGGACACATCACTACATCTGCCATAGTTACTTGCCCTAAAGCCTTCTTGACATAATCAGACGTTCCCGCTTCTTGACAACTTTGATTGACAGAACCTGTTACCACATAGTCTGCACCCATTTCAAAAGCAGCTAAAGCAGACTGGGCAGTACTAATTCCCCCTGCTGCACCAATGCGTATAACATCTGTATACTTGTATGTTTTCTGAATGCGATTTCGCAAGGCAATCATTGCAGGCAGTAAGCTGATTAACGGTCTATTATCTGTATGACCGCCAGAGTCGCCTTCTACTGTTAAATCATCTGCCATAGGTACCTTCTTTGCTAGCTCAGCTTGTTCTTGTGTTATTAATCCCTTTGTTAAGAGTTTGCTAACAATCTTTTCATCAGCTACTTTCATAAAATTCATAGCTACTTCTTCCCGAGATACCTTGGCAATAATATGATGCTTACAAATCACCTGCCCATCTTCGCCTCTTTGAAGACCTGAAAGGCGATAGTACACAAGGGGTTCTGTAATCTGAATAAACGCTGCCACCTCAATAGCCCTTACATTTTTCTTAAGTAAAAGTTTAATAACCTCCATCTCTTTTTCTGGCATAGTTGGCGCACTTAACACATTAATCAGATATGCTCCATCCAAACCTAGTGTCGCTTGAATTTCATCAATTGCAGCTTCTAACCTTTCTATATTTAAGCCCCCTGCACCGAAGGACCCCATAAAGCCAGCTTTCCCTAGTGCAATCACCATTTGAGTCGAAGCAATACCATTTGCCATAGCACCTGCATAATAGGCATATTGTGTCCCATAAGTTGTTTTAAAATGATTACTTCCTAATTGAGTGGCTGGCGTAACAGGCAAAATATATTGAACCTGTGCACTTTGAGAAGTTCTTTCTTCACTGACATCGCCGCCTCTAGCAAGCACTTGTTTTCCCTCTTTTGTTTGCAGTACACAAACTTCTTGCATAGTATGCTGCAATGCCTTTTTAAGTGATTTTCTAGACAGTAACTCATAATCTTTTATATATAAGTCTCGCATGCTTTTCCCCCTTACTAACTTTCAAATGTAATACTAACATTTTCTTCTTTAATCACATGGCGGTCTTCCCAATAAACATTACCATCTACAACGAGTCCTGTAATTTGACCTTCCTTTTGGATCACATCTTTAATATCTAGTTCAAAGGTGAGCTGTGAATTACTTGGTTTCACTTGTCCTCTAAACGCAATATTAATTAGATTATCCGTTACAACACCCACCTGCATACTAGGACGTTGACCTAAAAAGCCACTATATGCTGCAAAAAATAGCAAGAGCTGATTAATTCCCTCTAACATAATTGTGCCTGGTAAAACTGGATCATTTTTAAAGTGTGCTTTAAATGGCCAGAATTCTGGGGTAATATGTCTTGTAGCTACTACCTTACCTAATCCATATTTACCACCTATAAAACTAATTTCTTTTACATTTTCAATCATACGTACTTGTTCTTTTACGCCATAAGGCGTTTTCATATTGACTGCACAAGCTGATTTAAAGCATTTTTTAAAATCACCTTCGTAAAAAGCACGCATTTCTTCCTTATTAAAAGAATGTTGACTATTTTGAATACATGGTATCAATTTCTTCTGAGATAGCTTTTTCTGCATTTTGTTAGGCAAGCTTACAATGCCCTTAGATCCTTCTAAATCTTGTGCTGTAAAATAACCACCCATAGCTTGTGTGACCATCATCAGTTCATTATTGTTATAGCATTCATACTCACAAGCTATAAGCGTTGTTTCACCATTCTTGATAAATGACTTAATTCTAAAGTTAAGGCGAATGGTATCTCCCACCTTAACATCCATAGATTTCACATACTTTGTTTTAGTATCTGCAATACGGAACCTTAAAGTCCCCTTTGAATGAATATCGATGCCTATATAACCCCCTAAGAAAATACCTATTTGAGATGCTTCACTTAGTACAACATGTGAAATAGAATGATCTTTTCTTGTATAAACACAATCCTCAGGCACATCATATTCAATTTCTGCCATACATGGCTTATATTCTCCAAATGTTGCTTCAAACTTAGTGACACGTGAAATAAATAAGTAAGGTGGAGAAGGCATTCTTGCTCTTATAGGGTAGCGGTCAACTTCTTCATAACGTTTACCTAACACCTTTGCCATAGAACCATTTGTCATCTCTACAATTTGCGACCTATTCCATATACAAGTTTTTTCTGAAACTCCCTTTGGGCTACATTGCGACTTTCGCCCTTGTGTATGCATATCTTGCACACAATTTTTAAAAATAAGACTTTCATTTTCACTATATAATTTATATGCCTTTAAATTATTTGACATCGTCTGCGCTATCCAATTTATCGAATTTGTTGTAGGTGCTTCATATGGTTCTTGGCCTCTGATAGCTGAATGGGCCATTTCTTCTTTTTTCTGCTGTTCAGTTACTTGTTTTATATGTGCTGTTGCTTTTTGAAGCATTGTCGTATCTGCATAATGTATACTTCTTGCATTTTTTTTAAATATCAAATGGTCTTTGTAACTTGGTAAACCCATTTTTACATTCTTTTTAAAGCTAGCTGCCATGTTAACATCAAATTCAAAATTACTTAAATACTGTTTAAGGTCTACCGTACTATGATGTGCCACTAACTTAGCTAAAATCCTAAATAGATTTTCTTCTGCTGTGTATTTTTTACTATACATGGAGAAAATCAATTTTTCTGGCACATCCTTTAAAACTTCTTTACTCCAATTTTCACACATACCATTTGTACTCAGATCAATAAAAATTCTACCACCATCTGCATAAGATTTCTGAACAATGCTTTGAAAATCAACTTGATGCGTGATAATATTTGCAATATGCTCTGCGACTTGTGTCTTTTCGCATGTAAGAGGTTTGCCCGCATATGTACTATAAATTGTATAGTCAAGGTCATCTCTAATACATGTGCCTTGGGCTGCAATTATATCTTTAATCTTTCCATAATAACTTTCCATGATAGGTGTGTGTACATAATAAGCACCAGAAATAGGACTTCCTACACCATGAGCCGCTTTTAAAATACGTTCACAGACTTTAGCTTCACCAGAAATAATAACATCTTTAGGTGAGCCAATAATCGTTACAAAAGCCTTTTCCTCTGCTGATACAAGATTCCTTATAACCTTTGCATCACCTCTTATATACCAAGTTTCCCAATCTTCAACAGCTTCACCAAAATAATTTCTAACTAAATTCTTATCTGTAAAACTTTGCTCTATAATCTGTGTTACATTTTTTATAAAGCGTTTACCACTTTCTTTCTCCTCTTCTCCTATTGCAATGCTTCCTGATGCTAGCAGGCTACACATCTCACCCATACTGGCCCCTATCATCTGTTGTGGCATTAGACTTAACTTTTCTTGCAGTAACCTCATGAGTAAGTGGCTTGTATGAATTTCAAAACAATAATTTTCAATAACTTTTTCTTGATCTTGGTACATGGCCATTTCTTCTGGATTAAAATAGGTATAATCAATGTGTTGCGTCAAATCAGGGAAAAGTGTGAGCAATTCATAATATGCTTTGGCATTAAACATACCGCCTGGAGGGCTCATATAAACTATCTTGGCTTCTTCTCCTAATGGTCTTGATGTAAAATAAGAACCGTGTACTGATTGCCACTCATAATCTGCTGTAAAGAAATCATCTATGTGTTTTGTCACTTCATTTATTTCTTCTTTTAATATTTGTTCATCTTTTGCGAGTATACAAAGAATATATGGCGACTGCTTAGAAAAATCATTTATAAAGTTCTCACTTAATCTACCTACCTGATTACTTTTAGCTACTTTAAGGCACTCAAGCTGTGTCATCAACTCTTCCTTATTTCTAAAGCCTATAGGGAAGAAGTAACTAGGTGCCTTAGGCTTTAAAAGCTGTGACTTACAAGTTGTATTTTCTTCAAGCCCTATATGGACTGTCTCCCCCATATGGGTACGTTGCTCTAAATATACTTGATGTGCACGTTCTTCCTGTTTCCAAAACCAATTATTAGATTGTTGTTTGTTTTCAAGATTAATACCACTATAAAGTTCATACGCATCTTTGATGAGATTTACAAAGCCTTCAAGACTTCCTGTTCTTCCTATAATTGCCTCTACATCACTTGCACCACTTTCTGCTTCATCATTCTGTAACGCAACTGCCTGATGAGATGATGCTATTGTAACTTCCTTAAGCGTAGCATAAACCGTATCTTGATCACATTCTGCCTGTTCTTTGCTCTTTAAAACCAGTATTGCTGCACCTTCACCCACGCCTACTTCACATAAAGTTTCTAAGTTTCCCATTTGTCTTTGTGCGAAAAGATATTCAATTTCACCTGCTAACTCTACAGTTCCAATCACTACACATTTTACCATCTTCTCTTCTAACATAAACTTAGCAATTTCTAAAGATCGTCCAATGGCATTTTCATTTTCTACAAGCACAAAAGAGGGGCCTGTAAAGCGCCAATAAGAAGAAATCCGGCTACCTCTGATACTTGGAATTCCTCCAACTATGCTAGCACCACTTTCTCTACTCATTTCATCTTCTCTTAAAATCTCCATTAGTCGTGCTTTTTGCTTTTCATTTAGATTAGGACAAGTTTTTTCTAAGCTATTTAAAATAGCTGGTGCCATTTCAGTACTTAAACGATAGTTAAAGTCTGAAAAGTCTTGAGGAGTATTGATTATAACAGCTGTCTCAGGTAAACTACCTGGCTGAATATGTGCTTTTTCTAATGCCTGAGCAGCTACATTCAAAAGTAGTAAATCGCGTCGTAAATAGTACACATCTTCTTTTGTTGCGAGTTTAAAACGCATAAAGTCCACATCAATATCACCTATATAGGCACCCTTTGGCAATTCTTGTATGCCTAATAATTGTAGTACCTTCGGATCTTGTTCTAGGCCATAAAAACGCTTAGCATCAGCTTGCGTTAGAGCTGTCTCCTCTTTTATAAGTGCACGCCAGAAATCACTCACACTACTTAATTTGCCAACTTGCATTCCCATCCCTGTAATAACCACATCTTCAGCTTCTTGTGCTTTCTTCTCATTTACTGGGTAGATTTTATCAGGGATATATTCACTCACTACCATATGTGCATTGATTCCGCCAAAGCCGAAAGCATTAACAGCACCTCGTTTTTCACGATTTCTATGAGGCCATTTCTGATTGTGACATACCACATTAGGGCTTGCCACATTAGTAATCCCAATAGTCGCCGGAATCTCATCATGCATCATAGCTAAAAGTAGTTTAATCGTTGATCCCATAGCTGAAGCCGTAAAACAGTGCCCTGTATTTCCTTTTAATGCTCCTAATAATGGCGTTACACCATACGCCTTAAAATACGTATTCACTGATTCAATTTCTACTTTATCACCTGCCTTGGTACCTGTTGCATGACATTCTATATAATCGATTTCTGGAGAAATGCCTTTTTTATAGATATCATTAAACGCTGCAATCTGACCTTCTTTAGCGGGTGCTAATAAACTTTTGCTACCACCATCATTTGACCAACCAATTCCCTCTATAACGGCTATAATATGGTCACCATCTCGTTTTGCATCTTCTAAACGTTTTAAAACCAAAGCACCTGCACCTGTTCCTGGTATTAAACCTTTAGAATTTTTGTCAAACGGCCTACTCTCGCCTTTCTCAGAAAGTACCCCCAATAATTCAAAAATTCCACTAATTTGTGTTTCTGTCTCACCTACACACTGAGCACCTGCTATCATCATATCTGCCTTATGCATGGCTAAATACATACTTGCTAGCTGAATACTATATAATGGTGTAGCACAAGCAGCACTAAAACATACATGTGGCCCTTCTAGCCCAAATATTTCATAAGCTGTCGTCATGACTAAATCATCTACTAAGAACCCATCCTTACAAAGTTGTCTTTCTAACTGATTGTTTTCATAACAAAAGCGTTCTTCATCTAGTAATAGGTTCATCTGCTCTTCTATTCTTAACTTTACAACTGGATCAAATAATGTGGTATATTCTGGAACAAACATTCCTAATGTTCCCATAATTAATCCCGTTTTGTTTAAAGCCTCTTTCTTATCTAAATAACCACTATCCTCAAGAGCTGCTTGCACAACATAATTAACCCATTTGGCAACTTCGCCTAGGCTACTTAGTTTATTTAAGGTTTTAGAATCAAATACCTCTTTAAAAAAGGTATCTGATTCTGATTTTAATAATCTGCCACGTTCTATAACATGTTCTTCAAACTTTTCTTCTTTCACAAGGCTTTTGCCTGTTTTTAAAACTTCCCACAACATATCCTTGGTAGTATAGTCTGGCAAGAGGCAGCTCATTCCTACAATTGCAATCTGTGTCATTTATTTTCCGCCTTTCTTTACTTAATGAATTCTTATTTAAATTTAAGCATTCATTTCAGAGTCTGAATGAATTACAATCTGGCATACTTCATTTGCATGGGCATATTCAAACTGATCTATAAAATAATTAATGCCTGTTTCCATTGGAATCACTGCAATGCCATTTTTAAGAAAAGCATTTTTCAACGTTTGATCTACCATGCCGCCATCCCAAGGCCCCCAGTTAATTGCCATAACCATTTTCTTAGGATAAAGCTTTTTAAAAGCATAGGCAAATTTGTTAAGTGCTTCATTTCCCATAGCGTAATCTGCCTGACCTGGATTTCCAAAATAAGCTGCTATTGAACTGTATAATACGGTATATTTAAGCTTATCAAGATTTAAATTATTTAAACAGTTCTCAAGTCCCCATACCTTGGTTCCTACAATATTTTCAAAATCAGTTGCTGTTTTCTTTTCTATATATTTATCTGCTAATAATCCAGCACCATGAATAAGTCCTGTAATCTTACCAAATGCCTCTTCACCTTGTCTAATTGCCAATTTGACACTTTCACTATCTTTCACATCACAAGGAATATATAGAACCTGACTTCCCACATTTTGAATGGCTTCGATTGTTCTTCTAACTTCTAACTGACTATACAGACGTTTTACAGCAGCATTTACTTCTTTGGGCTTTAATACTTTGCCTTCTGCTTTCGCATTTCTTAAAATAAGTTGTTGTAATTCCTCTTTGCTTTGTACATCTTTTGCAAAAATAATATCATCCTTAAGTTCAGAGCGCCCTAATAGAATAATTTTACTTTGATACTTTTTAGCAAGTGCAATAACACACTGAGCTGTTACACCTCTAGCACCACCTGTTACTAAGAAAACATCATCTGGAGTTGGTGTCTTTTCAGCAGGTATTTCTTCATATTTCTCTTTAAGTTCCAGCGTTCCACGTACACCTCTTTCATCTCTGCCTATCTCAACATATTCTGTATCACCTGAAGCTAACTCCTCTAGAATAAATTTCACAGTTTCATGGGTACTACAGTTACTATGAATATCAATAGCTCTTACAAAAGTATCTGGCCATTCTTTAGCAAGCGTCTTTGTTAAACCTAACAAACTGCCTTGATACATATTACCATTAAATTCTCTATTTCCTAAGAAACCATCCATACGCAAAACATTGATAAAGAAGCTTTTTCCTTCACCTGTACTTAAATCTGCATACTGCTTAAAGTATTTTGCTATAAGGAAAATTGCTTTACTTACCTCTTGTTCTTCATGATTAAATAAGCTCTGTATGTTTTCTTCATTCTCAACGGTTTTTGAAATATGCATGAAACCAGTAAGTGGTATTTTCGTTGCACCTGTAATTTCTTTAAGTACCTTTTCAACATCTTCTTCTGTCACACTTTCTAATGTAAAATTCCTAAATTCACTTACCTGATCTGCTTCAGATGCACTTATATTCAGTACAACCGGTGTAAAACCTTTATCTTGTAATGCCTTACCAACTTCCTTAGCTACTCCACGATTATCATTTGTTAAGAGCACCATTCCTTTATTTACAATGCTAATTGCCTTGCTTAAAGCAACGTGTTTATAAGCAACTTCATAGCGCTTAATCCCATTTGTGTTCTTTATATCTACATCTTTTATACTAGTACTGGCGTGCCTCCCTTTAGTGACCTCATCCTCCTTAGATACCTTCTGACATAAATAATTCACAATCTCTGCTACTGTATAACATGTACTTAGTCCTTCTACATCTTCTTGACTAAATTCTCCGCCTAATTGTGTTCCCAAATCCGAGAAAATTTCTACACGTTTAATAGAGTCAATACCTAAATCTGCCTCTAAGTCCATATTCTCTTCAATCATCTCTTCTGGATAACCTGTTTTTTCACTAATAATACCTATAAGTATCTTTTGTAAATCTGCTTTATCTTGAGTATCTGTCGCTAAAGATGATGTTGCTGAGTTTGATCCATCTTCAACTGTCCCTATGCCTTCAGAAGTTATTTGTGGTGCTGCCTGTTTCTCAATAAAGTGTGTAATTTCATTAATGGTATAGCATGTTGACAAGACTTCCACCGCTTCTTGGTCAAATGTACTTTCTAGTGCCTCATTAAGTGCTGAGAATATTTCTACACGCTTTATAGAATCAATTCCAAGATCTGCTTCTAAATCCATATCCCCCTCAATCATTTCTTCTGGATAACCTGTTTTTTCACTAATAATATTTATTAAAAGTGCTTTAAGCTTATTGCTATTTACAACTTTTGCAGAAGAAACTGTGTGCACTTCATTTGTTTGAATTTGAGGTAAGGTTGCACTAACTCCTCCTATATGATGAACTTGTGCTTGAAGATAATTTCCAATCTCTTTAAGTGTATATAAAGTAGATAAACCTTCTGCTACTTGGGCATCTGCTTCTATATGTAATGCCTCATTAAGTGCAGAAAATATTTCTACACGCTTTATAGAATCAATTCCAAGATCTGCTTCTAGTTCCATTTCCTCTTCAATCATTTCTTCTGGGTAGCCTGTCTTTTCACTAATAATCTGCTTTAAAAGTGTCATAATATCAACTGCTGCTTGACTTGCTATTTTCTGTGCATCTTCAGGTGCTAAATCTGCCTCTTTTGTTACTTGTGTTACTGGTATATTTAACTGAGTTGGTTCCTCTTGTCTATTTACTTCAATTGCAGTGCTTTCTTGTGGCTGAACTGCTACATATGTAACCGCATTATTTACATTAGCACCTGTTAAAACCTTTTGTTGTTCATTAAAGTATGTTTCATAAGCTTTCATACTATTATTTTGAAAAGCTGCGACAAAATCTATATAATGTTGTAAATTTTCACCGGTTTGGGCAGGTACTTTCATAAGATTTTGTATCGTTTCTAATTGTTCACCTTGACTCTTTAAGAATTGTGATAATGCTTGTTGATTAATACTCTGTAAAGTACAGGCCGCCTCTACATCCAAGTGTTTTTCCACAATAACATTCCCTTCTTCCCTTACATAATTTTGATTATTACCCTTTGCTTCTTCAACTGGCGTTACCTCCAATGCTAATGGTGCATCTACCTTATATATTGCCTCATCTACTCTCTTTTTCTTATCTGGTGTTCTAAAGAAAGTTGGTGGTACTTCATAAGAAGACTTTGTAGCTTTTAATTTAATTTCAGGATTCACAGACATTTCATAAGGATCTGCCTGTATTGCTAGCCCAATGGTTTTGAGTTTCATACAGGCCATCTCAAGTTGATATAAATCTCCTGTCTTGCGATCTGCATTGACCGTAATAATTTCATATGGACGCTCACCTAAAATATGTTTTAATAAACCACTTAGCACTTTACCTGGACCTATTTCTACAAATATTCTTGCCCCTTCTGCATAAGCCTTTTCTATACACGTTCTAAAGTAAACCGGATTTGTAATTTGTTCTTCTAATAATGCTTTAATCTGGGTTGCTTCTTTAGGATATTCCCCATGGGTTGCATTTGCTATAATTGTTCCCTGTAAATCATTGAAAGGTGCTGAATGAATTTCTGTTTTAAAAGCTTCCTTTGCCTTTTCCATATAAGGTGAATGAAAAGCAGAAGAAACCCGTAATTTTTTTGCAGTAATATTTTTAGCTTGTAACGCTTCTGCTAATAAATCAAGCTGGACCATATCTCCTGAAACAATATTTTGCTGATTGCTATTTTCATTAGCCATATAAAGCTTATCAAAGCCCTCAATATATTTTTCTACTTCATCTCTCGGTGCCGCCACAGCCATCATACCTGTTGCATCTTCAATAGGCTGCCCCATGAAATAACCACGTTTTACAGCTAGATGTGCATATGTTTCATCTGACATTACACCATTTGCCCATAAGGCAGTTAATTCACCGAAACTATGACCAATAGCGAAATCTGATGTATATCCTCTTTGCTTTAATAGCTTATATACACCACCACAAACAGCTGCTAAAGCAGGTTGTGTAAATTTAGTTTGCATGAGATTATTCTCTGCTACCTTTTCTTCCTCTTTATAGGCTGAAAATGGATAAACTACATCAGAAATAGGTATTTCACCTTCAGATAACATGGCATTATCTACAATCTCAAACATTTCCTGTAGCTCCGGATAGTTCATAGCCGTTTCTCTAAACATCTGTGTATACTGTCCACCTTGTCCTGAGAATAGTGTAACAATCTTCTCCCCTTGATGCATACCTTGCATACGGTAACAAATGCCATTTTTCTCCCAATTTACTAAACTATTTTGTCCGAGCTCTTCCAATGCCACCTGTAATTTTTCCCTGGCATCTTTTCCATCTCGTGCAACAAATCCTAGCCTTACTTCCTTTTCTTCTAATTGTTTAGCACTATATATATCTGCTAAATAAGCTCTTTCATCTTGCATCAGCGCTTGCAATAATTTTTCACAATTTATTTTAAGGCTTTCTACACTTGCACCACTTATAATGACCATATGTGGTGTTTGATGCAAACGATAAGGCTGTTGTTTTCCTTCTGTTTGATACTCTTCAACTACAACATGAAAGTTTGTACCACCAAAACCAAATGCACTTACACCCGCACGTCTCACAGGATGTTTCGCATTTACAATCCAAGGTTTAGCCTTAGTAAGTACTTCTAGTGGCGATTCCTTTAACTTTTCATTTGGATTTTCTACGTTAATGGTGGCAGGTAAAATTTTATGATGTAATGCCATTAATGTTTTAATTAAACTTGCAACTCCTGCAGTTAAACGTGTGTGGCCAATTTGACTTTTTACACTGCCTAAACCAATCTCATGTTTTGAAACGCCGTTTTCACTAAAGAACTCAGATAAGGCTTCTATTTCACATTCATCCCCCTTAGCTGTACCTGTTCCATGTGCTTCAATAAGCGTAATGGAAGCTGGATTAACATCTGCATTTTCATAAGCGCGGATAAGTGCGCGCTTTTGACCCTCTTTACGTGGAGCAAAAATACTTTTAGCTTTACCATCTCCAGAAGAACCTATTCCACGAATAACACCATAAATTTTATTGCCATCTCTTTTGGCATCACTTAATCTTTTTAAAACAAGCATCCCTACGCCATCGCCTAAAATCATTCCATCCGAATCTTTATCAAAAGGTTTAATATGACCTGTTTTAGAAATAGCTGGCGTCTTACAAAATGATACAAAGGAAAACTCACTGCAATCTAAGTTAACCCCTCCTGTTAGCATCACATCACAGTCTCCTGATTCAAGTTCACTTACTGCATATTTAAGTGCTGCTAAGCTACTAGCACAAGCTGCATCTACAATACAGTTTGTCCCATACAAATCAAAGCGGTTTGCAATACGTCCTGCAACAACATTGCCTAAGTATCCTGGGTTACATGCTTCATTCCATTCTACCTCTGCATCCCCAATGCGTTCTAAGACATGTTCGATAAGTTGCTCAGGCACCCCACTATTTTTAAGAATCTTCCTAATTTTAGGGACCTGAAGACGTTGATTAAGTGAAAACGCTGTTTTTCCTACACCTGCTGCTAAAATGACACCTGCTTTTTCGTGGTCAAAAGGTTTAGCATCTTTTCCAAGCATCTCGGCATCTGTTAAAGCCTGTTTTGCAACAACGAGGGCAAAAAGCTGCTCAACAGAAATAGACTCCATTGTTTTAGGCGAAATACCAAAGGCCATCGCATCAAACGGAATATTTCCTACAAAACCACCTTTATTCCCATAGCATTTATCTTTTGCATGAGGATCTTTATCATAATAATCCTCCATTTTCCAGTAACTTTCTGGTACATCTGTAATTTCATCTTTTCCAGCTAAAATATTGCTCCAGTACTCACATAAATCCATAGCGCCTGGAAATATAGCGCCCATTCCAACTACTGCTATTGGTACATGCATAATCTATTCCCCCTGTGTTCATCTTAATTTTCTATCAATTTGACCGGCGTTCAAATTATGGTTTAATCATATATCTATTTTTTTACAATTTCAATATTTTAGTTCAAATATTCGCTATTTTGTCAATTATTACAATATTACTTTGATGTTCTTATTAATTTTTATTATATATGTAACATACCTCATCTTAAAACTGATTGGGCATAAAAAAACACTGAGCAACATGGCATATCACCATTATCCTCAGTGTTTTATATTTTATGTTTTACCTAAAATGTATGTGCTACAACCCCTAATAACTTTACATCTTTTGAAATGTAATTATCCTGCATAGGCTCTATACCTGCATAATCCGTAGATAAGTATTTCTTATTATCATCTGCAAATGTTGTAACGATGACTGCATCCTTTCCTAATTTCTCTTGTGCCATTAAACAACCAATTAAATTGGCTCCCGACGAAACCCCTACGCCTATTCCCAACTTTTTAGAAAGCATTTGTGCCATGATAATCGCATCTCCATCTTCTACAGAAATGACTTCATCTAATTCCTCTAGTTTGACAATGCTTGGAATAAATTCATCTGAAATACCTTGTATACGATGTTTTCCCACCTTATAACCTGTTGATAAGGTGGGTGAATTACTTGGTTCTAAAGGATAGGCCTTGCAAGCTGTATTGACTTCCTTTAAGCGCTTTCCAATACCCATAATCGTACCACCCGTCCCTACACCTGCCACTACACCATCTGCTTTCATGCCTAGACATTCTAATTGTTTTACAATTTCTTCTCCAGTCATTAAATAATGCGCCATAACATTATCCGTATTAGAAAATTGACAAGGTAAAAATACCCCGCCTTTTTGGGCAAGTTCTTCGGTCTTTTTGATAGAACCTAAAAATCCCCCTTCCTGCGCAGATACCAGGCGTACATCTGCTCCATAACTCCTCATTAAATTAATACGCTCCTTGCTCATCCAGTCTGGCATGTAGATAACTACTTGATGCCCTAAGTAACTGCCTAAGGCCGAAAAGGCAATTCCTGTATTACCACTTGTAGCTTCGGCAATAATGTCTCCCTTATGAATCGTGCCCTTTTCATAAGCCTTTTGTAAAATATAAAGTGCCACACGGTCTTTAATATTTCCTGTCAAATTATAGTACTCTGCCTTAGCGTAAATTTTACGTACACTTCCCTTGTAACTGAGCTGAATTTCTAATAAAGGTGTATGTCCAATAAGTGGCGCAATATTTTCAAATTGTTGTTTCATTATGCTACTCCTCACGTTTTAATGTTTAAAAATTTTAATGTTTAATCACCTAGAATCTCTTTTTGCTTAATCTATAAAAATGGTTCTAAAAAGGCCTTAAAGCTTTCACGTGCTATCTCTATCTTACGATTATCATGTGTATCTAACGCCTCTTCAAACTTTTGAAGTGCCATAGCGATACGTATGCGCATCTCACCTAAACTCTCCTCATACAACCGTTCACCCTTTAATAACCAGAGTTTATTCTCTTCTTGATCTCTGGGATGAATCTTAAGATAGCTTAATTCCTGCATACGTGCTTCAATCTCTGCATCAGATAAAAGTGTATATTGCCCCTTAATCAACTTCCTTACACATTTTCCTGTTGAAACAATCTTAACCTCTACCTCTAAAATTGCATTAATATCATAAGTGTATGTAATATCAATCGCTTCTTCACCAGCCTTATTAGCTGGTACTTCAATATCTACCTCCCCTAAAGATACATTATTGCTTGCAAATCTGCTTTCTCCTTGCAAGACATTGATACGTATTTGTTGTTGCCCGTCCTTCACCGTATAAACACGTTCTGTGCGGCTAGCTGGAATCGTTGTATTTCGTTCAATAATAGGACAAAAACGTCCTCCCTCTATACGATGATTTTCAAGTTCTACTGCTATTTCTGTCCCCAATGTAAATGGGCAGACATCCGTTAAAATAACTTCCTTAACAGCTTCTTGTCGTTCTTTCATCGCCCCTTGAATAGCTGTCCCTAAGGCTACTACCTCATCCGGATTAAGTCTTGTATCTGGAATATTTTTAAATAATTTACTGACAAATTTACGTACAATAGATAATTGCGTTGCGCCACCTACTAAAACAACCTTATCTAAATCTGCTATTTTTATATGCGCATCCATCAAACTTCTTTTCACTGGCCCACGTATACGTTCAAACAAAGGTTCACACGCCGCCTCATATTCTGCAAGTGTAATTTGCGTTTTGATACATTCTTCTCGTAAAATACAGTGCATCACTATTGTAGTTTCTGTAAACTGCTTCTTACATTTTTCAGCTTGCTCATGAATATGTTGCACTTCCTTTGGACTTAACTTTAGACGTTCTATTTCAGGATGTGCTTTAAAAAATAAATCAACTAATACCTCTGTAAAATCTTCTCCACCTAAAAAGTTATCCCCTGCTACGGCATGGACTTCTAAAATACTGCCATAACGCTCTAAAATAGAGACATCAAACGTACCTCCGCCTAAATCAAAAACTAAAAATTTAGTTGTTTCTGCCTGATCATACAAACCATAAGCAATAGCTGCTGCCGTAGGTTCGCTAATAATACGTTCTACTTTAAGCCCAGCTAACGCCCCTGCATGTTTAGTTGCTTTACGCCTTATATCATTAAAATAAGCTGGTACACTAATAATAGCTTCTGTTACTGTTTCGCCTAAATATGCCTCGGCATCCTCCTTTAAAGCTTTTAAAATAATAGCTGATAATTCTTCTGCTAGAAATTCCTTCTCCCCTAGCTTAAATTTCTTATCACTTCCCATACTTCTTTTGAAAATGCTAGCCGTTTCATTCGGATATAATACTTTACGTTCTGCAGCAGTTTCACCTACATAAATTTGCCCCTTTTCATCTATGCTTACCACCGATGGTGTAAGTGACTTTCCTAAACGGTTCGGTATAATCTTTGCCCCTTCAGGGGTATAATAAGCTACTAGGCTATTTGTTGTCCCTAAGTCAATACCTACTATCATCCTTGTCCCCCTTATGTTTTAACTGTTTTAAATAATATTTACTAACTCCTGATACCGGATTAATTGCTAAAGCCTGCTTAAAACATTCACGTGCCTTTGTAAACTTACCTTGTATTTCATATAACTTCCCCTGACCTTCTAAATATTTATAGCACTTCATGTATTCACAATGACGGCACTTTTTTAGACTGCGCATTTTATCAAAATAATGCCTGGCATGCACTAGCTCACCTATAGCCATATAAAGACTTCCTATTTCATAATGACGCAGTGGAGCAAATGGTCTATAATTCAAATAGTTTTCTAAATACTCGTAACGATCTTGTATCATTTTTAAGGATTTCTCAAAATATGCTTTCGCCTTTTGAATCTGATGGCCTGCTCCATAACTCTTAGCAATATTAATGTAGGTCGAGATATTTAAATAATGCCTTGCTTCATATTGCTCCAATGCTTTACTATAGGCTTTAACGGCTCGTTTATAGTCATGTACTTCTTTAAGGTAGAAGTCTCCTATTTGATCATAAATATGTCCATCTATTTCTTTTATCTGCCCCACCAGCTTATAATAATAAGTAGCCTTTAAATACTTTCCCATATTGGCATAGGTACTTCCTAAGTCTAAATAGCAACTTGTTTTATCCATATCCTTCTGTCTTAAAAGTACCTTACATATTTCAAGTGCCTCCTTGTTTTTACCCATTCGATGATATAACTTAATTAAATCACTATAGATTGTTTGTTCCCGCGGAAAAAGTGTCATACACTTCTTATAACATGCTTCAGCTGTTTCATATGCTCCCATTGCTGTATAGCATACGGCTAAATTACTATATAAAAGTAGGCTACACTTGCCACGCCCATCCACTTCAATTCCTTTCTTGTAAATAGCTATAGCCCTCTCATAATCTTCTAAAAGCTTATATGTATATCCTAAGTTATTATAGCCATATGCATTTCGGGGTTCATCCTTTAAGGCCAATTCAAAATCCTTCATAGCTTCTTGTAATCGATAGTCTTCTAGAAATGTTAACCCTTCATTAATTAAATAATAAGCTGTCGCTCTAATCCCTATTTGTTTTTCACTATAGCGAATAGCTAATTCATAGCTAACTGGACTTCCAGTTTCGATGAACTTCTTTTAATAAATCTTACGCAGCTTATCATTCACATCCCCATGCTTATGATTTAATACCCTTGTTCTTTTATATGCCTTCAAAGCCTCATCCAATCTGCCTAAATTATGTAAGCATCTTCCAAGATCGTAATAATACTCGCTATTATTTTCATAAGTACTATGAATGGCTTCATAAAGTCTCAATGCCTGTGAGAATTCATCTAATTCCTGTAAAATATCTGCCTTAATCCACTTATAATATACATTATCTTCATGGCTATCTACTGCTAAATTAATTGTTTTTAATGCTTCTTCATAACTTTCCAAATCCATATAGCTTAAGGTTAGCTCCAGATAGACATCGCCTATATTTTCAATTTCTGTCTGCTGCTTTTCCTTAACTCTTTGAATAAACTCCTTAAGCGCTTCAATTAATACTTCATACTCCCTTACCGTATGACTTTGTTGCCGTTTTATTTTTAAACTTAAGAAATCTAATTTTAAGCTTTTAAGTGCTAATGTCTTAGCTCTTGCAATAACATTTTTAGCTTCCTCATATTGATTAAAGACCATAAAAACTTCAATTGCCAATAAATATGGCTTTATGTATCCTTCATAAATTGAGGTAGCCTCATAATAATCATCAATCACACCTTGGGCATTATGTAAATTAAAAAAAGCTTCCTGTCTTAAAAGATATGCTAAGTAAAAATGCTTATCTTCTTTTATAATCTCATCACATAAATCAATACATGCCTCATTTTTTCCAAGTTTTAAAAGCACATTTCCAAGTCGCTCCTTATAACTTAATATATAATCATAAGCTGGTGAAGCTACTGCTATAGCAGCTTCTAAAAAGTTTTGTGCTGCCTCATAATATGTTTTTTGCATAATGCCCTTATTTTTTTCAGCTAAGGCACAATGACACATTCCTACTAAAAAGTTAGCATAGCCTAGTCTCCTATGACGCCTTTGATATACCTTACTCCCATCATCTTGTAACCCTTCAATATCCTTTAACCAACACATCAGTTCAGGTAAAGCCACGTCTAAATAACCTACTGCAAAATCATTTCTCCCTTTAAGATTATGATATTCAAAGGCATATTCATGAGTGGATGTATAATCAATCAGGAGTTTATGACATGCTTCATATGCCTTGTTTTGAAAATAACACCATCCAAGCTCTAAACGTAACATCTCATCTTGTGGCCTATTTTTTCTTTCTTCTAGCATCTCTTTAATAAGATAATTATTAGCATCTCCCATAAGACAATTAGTCTCTTTTGTTTCACCATAACATTCCATAATATCTAGGACCTGCTCTTTAGCCACTTTATACTGCCCCTTATAAATGGCATAATAAACCATGCCTACTCTAGCACCATAATAATCCGGTCTTTGCTTCAAAATAGATGTCCATATAATATGCGCCGCTTCTTCCTCATGGTTTAACCACTTTTCTTTACCAATAAAATAACGAATGTAAATGTCTCCACCATTAGGTGAAACCTCTAAAAACTGCGCTAACTGACGTGCCTTTTCTCTATCTTGTAACTTTAAAGCAAGTCTTAATTCTTGGACTGCCAAATGTGGATATGTAATGCACTTTCACTTAACTTTTTAACGAGCTGCTCATACTGTGCTTCTTGTGATTTAGACCAATCAATTTTCTCCTGCTCATTCAACGTATCTAAAAATCTTACAAGGGTAAGATAATCTTCAATATATGTATCATAATCTGCATCTTCTCTTCCTTTAAAAAGCGTCCACGCAATAAGACCTTTGTTATTAATTTGATGAATAATGTAATTAATAAAGTCCTCTGAAAAGTTCTCAACAAGGCTTGTTTTAAGAGTTTGTATACAAAAGACTTGATCTATTAACTGCCATACTTCTTGTGGTAAATGATAATGTGTACTCAAAAACTTCAAAAGATGTTGTAGGGCTATTTCACTCGTATCCAATCCCTCACAAAGTTCATTCTCCAAAAGTCTCCGCCATACACTTACATCTATACGTTTTGAAAAATGAAAGTAAACAGCCTTAACCTCATCCATCCATAAGTCAATAGCCGTCCTAGTACCTTCTATTGCTGCTACTTCTTGGGTCTTTGCCCATTTAAGTGCTTGTTCATAACTTGCTCGCAACTGCTTAAAACCTTCTGGATTATCTTCTGGATGAGTCTTAGCCAACTTTTTATGATAAGCTCTTTTAATCATTTCCGTATCCTTGGTGGGGTCTATTTCCAATACGTCCCATATAGCTGCCATACTTTCTCCCCCTCTTTGAAAACATTTTATTTTCTCTACTATTACTATACCAAATGCAAACATAAAATAACACAAATTTTTATAATTTAATAACAAATATCAATTTTAAAACATTCAATAAATACAAGCACTTCCCTTTTGTCCCATTCATAAACTGTAACATAGACATTTAAAGTAGGCTGGAGGAATGCACTATGTCTCAAATTTCAGTTGCAATTGTGGGTGGCGACCTACGATTCGTAAGACTAAGCCAGATCTTATGTCAAAAAGGCTTTAATGTTTCCATCTATGGGCTTTGTCATCCAGACATTCCAAGGAGTGCCCATATCTGTGCTTCTTTAGATGAACTTAAAGATATTCCTTATATTATAGGTCCAATCCCATTTTCAAAAGATAATAAATGTGTATTTACTTCAATGTGTAACACGTATATCCCACTTGAGCAGTTCTTCTTAGTAGCTTCTAATAGTTTTGTACTAGGTAGTGTTTTAACACCGACATTAGTTGAAGCTTTTGAAAGCCACCATATTCGTTATTGTGATATTATGAAAATGAATGAAATTGCCATATTAAATGC
>NZ_CEVXFV010000029.1:0-50968 GCF_982396655.1 Cellulosilyticum sp.
CACTTAATTTGTGAGTTTATTTTGGGAAAATTCATTTGTCAACAATCTGAAAAGATATAACATATAAAGTGTTATATCTTTTTTTTGATATTGGATATGAATCTTTACCTTATTTTGGAGATAAGAAAGTCTGTTTTAGCTGTTTATTTATAAAAGAGGTATAACTAAACTTTTCATTTACACAAAGGAGATAAATTTAAGTGCATTAATTCTACATAAATACATATGCTACTAGATAAGAAAGCTAGAAAATCAATAAAAACAATGCAACTTATTACTAAACAAAATGTTTGGTATCCATAAATTTTACCGCATTTTATATTGACCTTTTCTGCATAAATATGTATAATCTTTAAGTATGTGTTTAATGTCTGTAAACAAAAAGTTTATTTATATACAGTGTAAACGCTAAAAATAAGATATAAACATACTTAATATATTTTACATATGAGATAAAAGTTAAAGAAGGAGGCAAAAAGATGGATATTGGTGCGAAAATTAACCAATTACGCAAAAAGAATGCGTTGACTCAAGAGGAGCTTGCAGACCGTTGTGAGCTTTCAAAAGGATTTATTTCACAAGTTGAACGTGGACTGACATCTCCCTCAATTGCAACGCTTATTGACATTCTTGAATGTTTAGGCACAAATCTTAAAGACTTCTTCAATGAATCCAGTCAAGAGAAGATTGTGTTTACAAAACAAGATGTTTTTGAAAAAGAAGATAAAGAAACAGGAAATATGATTACATGGCTCATTCCCAATGCACAGAAGAATGATATGGAGCCGATACTTATTAATATAGAACCTGGAGGAAAATCTAGCTTGCAGGCTCCTCATGAAGGTGAAGAATTTGGGTATGTACTTGCTGGAAATATTTATGTGCACTTAGGAAATAAGAAGTTTAAAGCTAAAAAAGGTGATAGCTTTTACTTTAGACCAACGGGTGATCATTATTTACAAAATACAGGTAAGACGAGGGCAACAGTGCTTTGGGTTGCTACCCCACCAAGTTTTTAAAGGAGTAGACGGAAAATGGCAGAACATAAATTAGAAAATGACTATATTATTGATTTAAAAAATATAAGCAAATCCTTTGGAGATACAATTGTACTTGATAAAATTAATATGTATATTAGACGTAATGAGTTTTTGACATTACTAGGGCCTAGTGGTTGTGGCAAAACGACATTACTTCGTATTATTGGTGGTTTTGAGGAAAGTACAGAAGGTGAAGTACTTTTCGAAGGACAAAATATTGCTAAATTACCACCTTATAAAAGAAAGATTAATACAGTTTTCCAAAAGTATGCATTGTTTCCACATATGAATGTAGGTGAAAATATTGCTTTTGGGCTTAATATAAAAAAGATGGACAAGAAGCTTATCGAGGAAAAAGTGAAGGAAATGCTTGAACTTGTGGGACTTAAGGGCTTTGAAAAAAGAAAAATCGATTCTTTAAGTGGTGGACAGCAACAACGTATCGCTATTGCGAGAGCCCTTGTTAATGAACCAGAAGTATTACTTCTTGATGAACCGCTTGGAGCACTTGACCTAAAACTTCGAAAAGGCATGCAAACAGAGCTTAAACGTATTCAGCAAAAGGTAGGTATTACATTTATTTATGTAACACACGATCAAGAAGAAGCTTTAAGTATGTCAGATACAATTGCTATTATGAATGCAGGAAAAGTACAGCAAATCGGTTCGCCAGTAGATATTTATAATGAACCCAAAAATGCTTTTGTAGCAGATTTCATTGGTGAAAGTAATATTTTACATGGCACAATGATTGATGATTTCCGTGTAAACTTCCACAATACAGAATTCAAATGTGTAGATGCTGGATTTGGGACAAATACGCCAGTAGATGTGGTTGTAAGACCAGAAGATATCCGCATTATTGAAGCAGAAAAGGGTATGATAAAAGGTGTAGTAGAATCTGTTACATTTAAAGGTGTACATTACGAAATGGTAATTGCAAGTAGCGATTTTAAATGGCTTGTACATTCTACAGCAATGTCACCAGTTGGCGAAACAGTAGGCATGGTTATTACACCAGAAGATATTCATATCATGAGAAGGAGATAAACGATGAATAAGAAGTCATTAGCGTATCCATATGTAATATGGGCAGGGATTTTTATCATCGTGCCTTTGTTACTTATTGTATACTTTAGTTTCTTTGTAGACGGACAATTTACATTCCAAAACTATACAAAGTTTATGGAAGACTATTATATTAAAGCAATGGTTAAATCAGTAAACTTTGCCTTTGTAAGTACAGTAATTTGCTTATTACTTGCTTATCCATTGGCAATGGTTTTAAATGGTAAAGACTTAAAAAACCGTAATGTGATTTTATTACTTATTATTTTGCCAATGTGGATGAATTCTTTACTTAGAACTTATGCATGGGCAAATTTACTTGAAAATAATGGTGTAATTAATAATATTCTTTCAGCACTTAACTTGCCAACAGTGAAGTTTTTATATGGAAGTGGTGGTGTAATCTTTGGAATGGTATATAATTTCTTCCCATTTATGGTACTGCCAATCTATAACTCACTTGCAAAGATTGATAAGGGCTTAATTGAAGCAGCTCATGACTTAGGAGCAAACAATGTAACAACATTTAGAAAAGTTATTTTACCACTTAGTATGCCAGGTGTTGTAACGGGTATTATTATGGTATTTATGCCAGCACTTACAACTTTCCTTATTACACGTTTATTAGGTGGTGGAAAGATTATGCTTGTGGGGAATATTATTGAAGAGCAATTTACAAGAACAGGAGACTTCGGATTTGGTTCAGCAGTTTCTATGATTCTTATGATTATTGTACTTATTACATTAGCCTTTATGTCACGTAAAGGTGCACTTGATGAAGAAGGAGGCTTATTCTAATGAAGAAATTTTTTAAGCGCTTCTACATCGCAATTATTTTACTGGTAATGTATGCACCAGTTGCTGTACTTATGGTGTTTTCATTTAATGATTCAAAGCTTCCTATTTGGAAAGGGTTTACAGTTAGATGGTATGAAAACTTAGCAAGTGATACAAGCATTCAGCAAAGTTTTATGTATACAATTATTATTGCACTTGTATCTTCTATTATTGCTACAATTATTGGAACATTAGCTGCTATGGGGATTCATCAAATGAAAGGGTATAAACGTAATCTCATGATGAATATTACGTATATTCCACTTTTGAGTCCAGATATCGTAATTGGTATTTCATTAATGATGCTATTTAATGTACTGCATATACCGTTTGGGTTACCAACGCTTATTATTTCGCATATTACATTTAGCATCCCATATGTGATTTTATCGGTTATGCCAAAGCTTAAACAAATGAACTTTAATATTTATGAGGCAGCCCTAGATTTAGGGGCAACACCTTGGTATGCGTTTAGACGTGTTATTTTACCTGAAATTATGTCAGGTGTAGTAGCAGGTGGTTTCATTGCATTTACATTGTCTATTGATGATTTCGTAGTGAGCTTCTTTAATACAGGAGCAGGTGTAGATACACTGCCTATTAAAATTTATGCAATGGCACGAAAAGGAGTTAATCCAACAATTAATGCCATTTCAACTATTATGTTTGCAACAATTATCATTATATTACTTGTAAGTAATATAAAAGCAAATCGTAAAGAAAAAGAACAAAGTATATAAACTATATAACAAACTTAACGCAGGCAAATTTAATTTAGCTAGAAAGGAAATGTTCATGAAAAAGACATTTAAGAAATTTTTAAGTGCCGGCCTTGTAGGTATGTTAGCATTATCTATGGCTGGATGTGGTAATACAGCAACAAATGGGCAAGTTGTTGTTTATAACTGGGGTGAATATATCGACCCACAAGTAAATAAAATGTTTACACAAGAAACAGGGATTAAAGTTGTTTACTCTGAATATGCCAACAATGAAGAAATGTATGCTAAAGTAGAACAAGGAAATGTATCATATGATGTGATTTTCCCATCTGATTATATGGTAGAAAAAATGATTAATAATGATCTTTTAGAGAAACTTGATTTAGCACAAATTCCAAACTATGAAAATATTGATGCAAGATTTAAAGATTTACCATATGATGCAAATAATGAATACTCAATTCCTTATATGTGGGGAACAGTAGGTATTGTTTACAATAAAACAATGGTTGATGAGCCAGTAGATAGCTGGGATATCTTATGGAACGAAAAATATAAAGATCAAATCTTTATGTATGATAGTGAAAGAGATTCTATCATGGTAGCCCTTAAGAAACTTGGTTACTCTATGAATACAAGAGATAAAGCTCAGCTTGAAGAAGCAAAAAATCTTCTTATTGAGCAAGCACCACTCGTACTTTCTTATGTAGGTGATGAAGGTAAAAATAAAATGGTAAATGAAGAAGCAGCACTTATGGTTGCTTGGGCTGGCGATGCAATGGTTATGTTACAAGAAAATCCAGACCTTGAATTCGTTATTCCAAAAGAAGGTTCTAATTACTTCGTAGATGCAATGGTTATGCCAAAGAATGCGAGCAATAAAGAACAAGCTTATGCATATATGAACTTTTTATGCAGACCAGATATTGCAGCAATGAATGCAGAGTACATTGGTTACTCTACACCAATTAGCGCAGCAAGAGAACTTTTACCAGATGAAATTAAAAACAGTGAAGTTGCTTATCCATCAGAAGAAGTAACTGGCGCTGACAACATGGAGATGTTTAACGATCCATCAGATATTATTGGGGAATACAGTAGTATTTGGACACAGGTAAAGGCATCTAATAATTAAGGATAGATATAGGGCTCTGGCACTAAGGTGGTGCTAGAGTCCTTTTTTGAATGTTGTGGTGGGTGTGGATAACATTGCGTATTTATTTTTCCTTCACCCTCACTGCGTTTGAAGGTGAGATAAAAATAAATACGCAATGTTACCCACGCCCGAATAGGTTGACGTAAAGGGCTCTAGCAACCTTCATGCCAGAGATATCTACCCCGACTAAGGTGGTGAATATTAGTTGGGAGCTGTGAATAATAGCCCTCACTGCGTGGACGGGGAAACAGAGAGGAGTATAGATGAGGAGGCGAATATTAGTTGGTGGCTGTAAATAATGGCCTTCACTGTGTGGACGGGGAAACAGAGGGGAGTAGAGATGAGATGGTAAATGTTAGTTAGAGCTGTGAATGAGTGCCCTTCCTGCGTGGACGGAGAAGTGGTGGTGAGAATAGATGAGATGGATTGTGGGAAGAATGTTGGTAAGATGGCGTTTTGATTTAGATTGTTTTTGTGATAGATATATGGATAGAAATGGGATATAATATGTAGTAAAGGTAAAGATTACACTTTGATGAAGTTAATTAAAGTAAGGTGGAGGCGAGTTGGATGAAAAATAAAGAAAAAGATGAAGTTCTTTTAGGTGAGGAACTACTAGATAAAAGTACATTGGCAGCATGTTTAGATGATGACTTATTAGAGGAAGAAGAGATTGCCACAGAGGGGCAAATTTATATTAGAAAGAAAAAGAATCCGGGTGCGTGGCCTTCTTTAATTTTAGGGATTTTAGGCTCTGTAGGGTGGATTGTGCCTATTATTGGATTACCTATTACTGTGGTTGGAACAGTACTTGGTGCCATGGGAATGGGCAAAAAGAGAGAATATAGAGGCGTGTCTATAGCTGGTTTTGTAGTAAATACTGTATTTTTAACAGCTGCTATTGCCAAAGGGATTGTAGATGTAGTGCTTTATTGCAAAAGACGTCGTTAAAAATAAAATAATCATATAAAAAAAGTTGCCTTAGGCAACTTTTTTTATATTGTGACATTATTATCACCTAAATTTTGCAACTAGCATACACTAGTATTAAAGAGCGACTATTTGAAGGAGGAGACAAGGTGTATAATGAGGTTGTTATTATTAATAGTGATACACTTGGGCGCGGTGATGAAGAGGTTGGTAGGACCTTACTAGGAACCTTTTTAAGAAAAGTGTTAGCTAGTTTAGATAAACCAGATGCAATTATTTTTTATAATTCAGGCGTTAAACTTGTGACAAGAGACTCTCATTTTAGAGATATACTAGAGGCTCTTGAATCAGGTGGCGTAGAACTTTTAGCATGCGGTACCTGTGTTTATAGTGTGTGTGGCAAACGTTCCCTAGCAGTAGGACGTATTACAGACATGGAAGAAATAGCAGACATTGTTTTAAAGGCGCAAAAAGTCGTTACCCTATAACAAACTTAAACTAAATGAACTTATGGCTAAATTTATTTGATTTAAGTTAGTAAAGAAATTAAGAAGCTCTTGAAAAAAATGGCTACTTGCACGAGATGTGCTGTAGCCATTTTTTAATAATTTTCTCTAGCTTCGCGAATAGAAGCTAAAAGTTCATTGATAACGGATAGTATTTGTGGAACATCTTGATTTTCAATGTAATCTACTGAACCAGTCATATAATACTGGGCAAAGTCTGTAGTTAAAGAACGCATAGAGTTTTGAGATTTGCCCCAGTTACTGTATGGACTAGCTTCAGAGGTGATAATACGAAGTGGAATATCTCCTAAGTCCCCATCATCTAAAATAGTTTGTGCATTTTCAGGTACTTTAAGTTTTTCTGAAATAATATTGCGATTCCAGAGTTTTTCTAAGTTAATACCTCTGCTAAGTAACTTGAGATGCTCAGGGAGTTCATTGTTCATACAAAGTAGTCTACTCACATAGTCTGTATTTTGGCCTAGTCGTAGAAGTCCTACGTTACGTGCGCCATTAATCATAAAAGATTCTACAATCATAATGTTATTGAATTCAGCACCAAAGCTAGGAGAAGCCCCGTCTATAAGAACAATACCAGCTACATCATCCGGATAAAGTTGGGCGTATCTTATGGCTTCAAATGACCCCATACCATGTGCCACATAAATAAATGGTTTAGAAAGTTCAGATTCCTCAAAGAGGGTGTGGATTTCATCTACAATGGTGTCAATATCTCGAGGGGCGGAAGTGTAATCACTCCAACCATAGCCTGGTTTGTCATATACAGCAACGCTAGTTTCGTTAGCAAGTGAACTATGAAGATTATAAGTGTCTATATAAGGCATTGTCTGCCCAATATCAGAAGTAAAGACAATGGGTAAGTCTCCATTACCAGCCGTATAAAGGTGCATGTTAACACCATTTACCTCGATAAGCGAGCCTACTCTCCCAAGCTTATCGGCATTATTATAAATGCCTAGGTTTTGATAAATGATGCCTACTAAAAGCAGTGATGCTATGATAATGTAGACTAAACGTTTTCTGATTTTTTCGTGTCTGCGGCTATACTTTTTTACAACCATTTTTTTACGTCTAATCATGGCGTAATCTCCTAATCTACTCCTTGATAGTTTGTTTAAGCACATTATATCACATTCGTGACATATGCCCAACGGGTTAAACAAAAAAATTACCAACAGTCTAATAAAAATTTTGTACAAAAAGCTTAAGTCTAGCATATAAAGGGAAAATAGTATAGTATGTAAATAAGAAAATAACAATAGGAGAGGTAAGAAAATGAGGATTTTGCATACTTCTGATTGGCATTTAGGTAGAAGTTTAGGTGGTTTTTCATTACTAGAAGACCAGAAATATATACTTGAGCAGATATTAGAGACTATAGAAAATGAAAAAATTGATATTCTGATTATTGCAGGGGATATTTATGATAAGAGTATTCCAAGTGAAGGTGCGGTAGAACTATTTAATGAATTTTTAAGCAAAGTTGTATTAGAGCATAAGATTTATACGATTGCCATAGCAGGAAATCATGATAGTGAAGAACGTATTGATTTTGGTAGTAAGTTATTTGAAAGCCAAAATCTTTATATCGTGGGGAAAAGTCCTAAAGGCTATGAAAAAATAGAGGTGAAGGTAGGTGAAGAAACAGCAGATGTCTTCCTTGTACCTTATATTGAGCCTTCTAAAGTAAGAGAAATAGCTGGCAATGAAGCAATCAAAAGACATGATGAAGCAATGGCTTATTTGGTAGAAGAGATGGAGAAGGAAAAGTCACAGCACCCAAGCATATTAGTAGCCCATGCTTTTGTAACAGGGGGCGAGGTTTCTGATTCAGAAAGAAGACTTAGCGTTGTAGGTGGGGCAGAGCTCGTAAATGCAGAGCACTTCAAAGATTTTAATTATACAGCATTAGGTCATTTACACAAGAGACAGGCTATGGGAAGAAATTATATTCGATATAGCGGTTCGCTTCTTAAATATTCTATTTCAGAAGCAACACAAGCTAAGGGTTATGTTTTAGTAAATCTTGCACAAGATGGCGGCGTAGAAATTGAGGAGAGAAGTTTTAAGGTACTGCGAGATGTGCGTATTTTAAAAGGTAACGTAGAAGAAATTATTGCAGCTTCTGAAAATGATACGCATAAAGAAGATTATGTATATGCCAAACTGACAGGAAACTATGTGCAAGATGTAACAGCAAGGTTGCGTCATATTTATCCTAATATCCTAGGCAGCGAATGGGTTATTGAAGAAGGTAGCAATAATAATGGAGAAGAAGTAGCACCAAAGCAAAGTGCAGATTTCCTAAAGACGAAAGAGCGTACCATTACAGAAGTGTTTATGGAATTTCTAGAGTTTATTGGTGAAACGGATTTTGAAGCAGATGAAATTGAAATGATTGAAGAAATCGTGAAAGAAATAGAGGAGGGTAAAAATGAGGCCTAAATTATTAAAGATGACAGCCTTTGGTCCTTATGGCGGAGAGCAGGTAATAGATTTTACGCAGCTAGAAGATGCAAATATGTTTTTAATCTATGGTCCCACAGGTGGCGGAAAAACGACTATTTTAGATGCCATATGCTATGCCCTTTACGGAGAAACTAATGGGGGAGAACGTAGTGGGGAAAATATGCGTAGTAAGTTTGCAAAAGAAGGGACTATTACAGAGGTAGAGCTTTTCTTTGAATTACGTGGACAAGATTATCGAATTGTAAGACGCCCACAGTATGAACGCGCGCCTAAAAAAGGGAAAAGTGATAAGCTGGTAAAGGTAGCACCAGAAGTAGAGCTTTATAAGAAAGAAGAGGACGAATATAAAATTATAACCTCTAAATATAATGAAGCAGCTGAAAAGATTAATGAGCTTCTTCACTTTAATATTGGGCAATTTAGACAAGTTATTATGATTGCTCAAAATAAGTTTAGAGAGCTTCTTACTGTAAGTAGTAAAGAAAGACAGCAAATCTTGCAAGATATATTTGAGACAGGTGTTTATCAAAATGTAGAGAAGGCACTAGATGTTTTATCTGGGAGTGCAAAGGAAAAATTACATGATAAAGAAGCAGACTATAAGGCTATTTTAAATACCATTGATCCTTTAGGAAATGAGATGCTGCTAACTTATATGCAGACTAAGGTTATTTATAATGCACCTGAGGTATGTGAAATCTTAGAGATAAGTTGTAAAGAAAAGCATAATGAAAACGAAAAGTTAGAAGCGCAGCTTTTAGAAATTAATAATGCAATTACTGTAGCACGTGAGAAGCTTGGAAAGCTGACACAAATGAGTGAAGATGCAGCAGAGAAAGTTAAGATGCAGAAAGAGTTAGAAATCTTAGAAGCACAAAGTGAGCAGTATACAGCCTTAAGAGGCCGTATTGAACGTGCAGAAAAGGCAATGGGTATTGAGCGCACAGAACAGATTGTACAAAAGTTAAGTAGCAGTGTTAAAGACAAACAAAAGCAAAAAGAAGACTATAAAAATGCATTAGAAGTGACAACAGCCAACTTAGAAGAAAAAGATAAGCTTCTAAAGCGTGAAGAAAAGTTAGTAGATGAAGTGGACAGTCTTAAGAAGGAATATAGTATTTTAGAAACTTATGTGCCTAAGGTAAGTACTTTAAATACAGCTTACAAAGAAAAAACAAGGCTAGAAGAACTGCTTCAAAAAGGTGAAACAAGGTATGCTCAAATTGAGGAGGCCTTAGAAAGTATTCAAAAAGGATTTACAGCTAAAGAAGAGGCTTTAAAAGAAAAAACACCTTTACAAAAAGCTTTAACCAATGATTATATTGTGCAAAAAGAAATGGAAACAGTTTTAAAACTTAAAGCAGAAAAGGAAAGAAAAGAAAAAGAAGCACAGACATTATTTACTTCTTTAGAAACATTATATAGTCAAATTGAGGCACAAAATAAAGTTTATGGTGAAAAAGAGGTAGCTTATAAAAATGCTTTTGCTATATGGTTTAATGGGCAAGCCGCAGAACTGGCACAAAATCTAAAAGAAGATAGTCCTTGTCCAGTATGTGGTGCATTGCATCACCCTCAAAAAGCTGTACTGACTAAAAATCATGTTACAAAAGAAGAACTAGAAAGCATGGAAGTTGCTAAAAAGAATGCAGAGGAAGCACTTAATAAATTAAAACAAGAGTGCAGTGCAAAGGAGCAGCAATGTAAATTACTAAAAGACCTTATTGCCGAAGATGAAAAACAATTAACTGGTAAAGAAGAGATTACAGCAGAGGCTAAACTTAAGCTAGATGAAGCACTTAAGCTTAAAGAAGCAAAGCTAGAGCAGCTAGAAACTTTACAACAGACGTTAGAAGAAGAACAGAAGCTATTAAAGGATTATGAGGAACGAAAAACAAAAGGCAAGAAATTCATTGATGATACAAAGATAGAGATAAGTGAAAATACAGCTTATATTAAGAGTATCGAAAGCGATGTACCAGAAGCACTGCGCCAAAAAGAAGCCTTAGAAGAAAAACTAAGTACGCTTAAAGCAAGTTATGAAAGTAAAGAAAAGTATTATAAAGACTTAATAGCAGAAGTAGAGAAGTTAAAACAAGAACAGAGGGAATCAGCAACTAGGCTGCAAGAAACTGAAAAACATATGGCGGAGCTTATAAAACAAGGAGCAGAGCAAAAGCAAGTTTTAAATGTGGCAATTAAAGAAGCTGGTTTTGTGGATATGGCAGATTATAAGGCAAGTAAGATGGGGGCAGAAGAAATAAAGTCTGCTAAAGAATCTGTGGAAAACTATGGGAATAAAAAGATAGTTTTGACTAATAAATGTAAGGAGCTTGAAGAAAAGACTAAGGACTTTAAAAAAGAAGACTTAGAAAAAGCACAAGAGACATACGATGAAATCTTCAAGCAAAATACAGATTTAAGCGTAGAAAAAACAAAGCTTACCCAGTATCTTCAAACGCATGAAAAGATTATTGTTGGTTTAAAAGCTATTTATGAGGAAGCGACAGCGCTTTTAAAACGTCAACGTGTTCTTGATAAGATTAGCAGCTTTGCAAAAGGGAAAAATAGCAAGGGGCTTTCATTTGAACGTTATATTCAAAGTAGTATTTTTGAAGAAGTGCTAGCAAGTGCTAATAAAAAACTTAAACCAATGACATTGAATCGTTATGAGCTTTATCGTACAGATGACCTCTCTAGAGCAAATGCACAGGTAGGGCTTGATATTGGCATTAGAGATTATTACAGCAATGAGACAAGGCCTGTAAATACCCTTTCAGGGGGAGAAAGTTTCATGGCAGCACTTGCTTTAGCCCTAGGACTTTCAGAAGTGATTCAAAGACTTGCAGGTGCTACGCCGCTGGATACATTGTTTATCGATGAAGGATTTGGCAGTTTAGATGAAGAAGCGTTAGAAATGGCTATTAAGACGCTACTGAGTATTCAAGATACTGGGCGACTCATTGGTATTATTTCCCATGTAAGAGAGCTACGTGAACAAATTCCTGTAGGCCTTGAAGTAAGTACAGGACCAACAGGAAGTAAGGCAGTTTTTCGCCTTTAAAAATCAAGGGCTAAAAATACTATCATTATAAACGAAAATATTGTATATTATTAATTATAATAAGGCGTAGAATCGAGGTGGGATTCACGCAAGGAGTTGAAATGATGGACATAAATTTAATAACAGAGATTTTATCGAATAAGATATCGAAAGAAAATATATTACAAAAGCAACTAATGAAGGATTATACAACATTTAGAGTGGGAGGCCCTGCAGATCTTATTGTAAAGCCTAGTACAATTGAAGAAGTACAATTTGTTGTAACAACATGTAAAGAAAATAATGTACCGTTTTATGTAATAGGAAATGGCAGTAATCTACTTGTAGATGATTTAGGTTTTCGTGGTGTAATCATTCAGATTTACAAAAACTTAGCGGATGTAACAGTATCAGGAAACGTAGTAACAGCTCAGGCTGGCGCACTACTTTCAAAAATTGCAACTAAGGCAGCGGCGGAAGAACTTACAGGCTTTGAATTTGCTCATGGCATTCCTGGAACACTAGGGGGCGCTGTGACGATGAATGCAGGTGCATATGGCGGTGAAATTAAAGATGTCATCGTAAGCAGCAAAGTTATGGACCAAGATGGCAATGTATTTGAACTAAATCGCCAGCAGCTAGAGTTAGGATATCGTAAAAGCATTATTGAAGCTAAAGGTCTTATAGTTTTAGAAGCTACGCTTAATTTACAAAAAGGCAATAAAGAAGAAATTTTAGCAGCAATGAAAGACTTTAATGGCCGCAGAAGGGATAAACAGCCACTTGATAAACCAAGTGCAGGAAGTACGTTTAAAAGACCTATCCCTAAAGAAGGCGAAGGACAGCTTTATGCTGGCAAGCTCATTGAAGATGCAGGACTTAGAGGCTTCCGTATAGGTGGTGCTGCTGTATCCGATAAACATTGTGGCTTTGTTGTGAATGAAGGCGGAGCCACATTTGAAGACCTTACTAAGCTGATTAAACATGTACAAAGTACAGTAAACACTAAATTTGGTGTATACTTAGAGACAGAAGTTAAAATTATTAAAAACCAAGACAGATAAATATTAAGGAGGCTACTATGAATTTTATTATTGTAACTGGAATGTCAGGTGCTGGCAAAAGTAGTGCCATAAACTTTTTCGAAGACATGGGTTATTACTGTGTGGATAACCTTCCGCCTACATTAATTAAAAATTTTGCACAGTTGATTGTAGCCCAACAAGAGAAATTAGACAAAGTGGTATTAGGGATTGATATACGAGGTGGTAGTTTATTTGCAGACCTTTTTAGTAGCCTGAATGAATTAGCAGTTCTCGGTCATACTTATGAAATCTTATTCTTTGATTGTAGTGATGCAGAACTTATTAAACGTTTCAAAGAAACAAGGAGACTTCATCCACTTGCTCGAAGTGAACGAATTGAAGAGGGCATTGAAAAAGAAAGAAAGATTTTAAAAGAAATCAAAGAAAAAGCAAATCATATTATTGATACATCTTATATGTTACCTAAGGATACAAAAGAAGTACTCTTTAAAATTTATAGCGAGAAAAAAGATTTCAATAGCTTAATGGTAACGATTGTATCCTTTGGCTTTAAATATGGTATTCCAATTGATGCAGATCTTGTGTTTGACGTAAGATTTGCACCAAACCCATATTATAATCCTGAAATGCGTCCCTTTACAGGCAATGATGCGATTGTAAGAGATTATGTGCTAAGTTTTGATGTGACACAAAAATTTCTTGCTAAATTAGAGGATATGATTGACTTTTTAATACCAAACTATAAACAAGAAGGTAAGAATCAAGTTGTGATTGCTATTGGATGTACAGGTGGTAAACATCGCTCTGTCACAGTTGCCAATGCATTATACGAATTTTTACAAAAAGAGGGGCATACAGTACTTAAACAGCATAGAGATATAGAGAAAGATAGTAAAAGAGGAAAATAAACAATGAAAATAAGGCAGCAAGACCTAAAAGTTGTTGTAATAGGTGGTGGCACTGGATTATCAACTATGCTTAAGGGACTAAAAAAGTATACTTCTCATATTACAGCAGTTGTAACAGTATCTGATAATGGTGGCGGTTCAGGAAGATTAAGAGCTGAAATGGGTATGATACCACCAGGTGATATTCGTAATTGCTTGGTAGCTCTAGCAAATACCGAACCTATTATGGAAAAGTTATTACAGCATCGCTTCAAAGAAGGTGGTTTATGTGGGCAAAGCTTTGGTAATCTGTTTTTAGCAGCACTTACAGAAATCACTGGAAGCTTTGAAGAAGCTGTGAAGGTTACAAGTAATGTTTTAGCCATTACAGGTAAAGTGCTTCCTGTTACTTATGAAGATGTACATTTACAAGCAGTTTTTGAAAATGATAAAAAGGTGATTGGAGAAACACAAATTGTTGATTATGGCAAAGAGAATCTTGTTGATATAAAGGAGATTTCTCTTCAGCCTAAATCTCCACAACCTGCAAAGGAAGTAATGACAGCAATTGAAGAGGCTGACCTTATTGTGTTTGGACCTGGAAGTCTTTATACAAGTATTATCTCAAACCTATTGGTAGAAAAGGTGACAGCACAAATTGCAAAGTCTAAGGCTGATAAAATTTATGTGGCAAATGTCATGACACAACCAGGTGAGACAACAAACTTAAGTTTGGAAGATCATATTACTGTTTTAGAAAATTATATGGGAAAAGGTATTATTAATCTCGTTATTGCGAATAATGCCACTATACCAGAAAAATATTTGAAGCAGTATAATGAAGATGGTGCGAAGGTTTTAAAAGTAAATGAAAAGCATGAAATATGGACGCGTATCTTAAAAGTTGAAGCACCCCTTGTATCGATTAATGAAGAAAAAGGGCTTGTTAGGCATGACTCTACAAAGCTAGCCCAATGTATATTTGAATCAGCACTCACTAAAATTACATAAGATGAGGTGAACAATATGTCTTTTTCCTCCAATGTAAAGAAAGAGCTCACATGTGTACCATTAGGTGCTAGACATTGTATGATTGCGGAAATAGCAGCAATGCTCATTATGGCGGGAGAAATTAAGTATGAAAGTCAGCAGTTTTCTATAAAATTTCAAACTGAAAACGCAGCCATTGCAAGAAAATACTTTACAATGGTTAAAAAAACTTTTAATATAAATACTGAGGTAGTTCTTAAGACGAATAAAAAGTTTCACAAAAAACAAATATATGTACTGAGGCTTAATGATACAAAAGCAGCAGAAAAAATATTACGTGCAACCACATTACTTAAAGAGGAGCATGGAAGAGACACATTAAGAGATTATGTGGATTTAAATGTGATTCAAAGTACGTGTTGCAAAAGAGCTTATCTTAGAGGTGCCTTCTTAGGAGCAGGTTCAGTAAGTGATCCGGAAAAAGGTTATCATTTGGAATTTGTAAATCCTTCCCTTAGGCACGCAGAATTTTTACAAGAAGTAATGACGCTTTTAGAAATGGAACCTAAAGTTGTCCCTCGTAAAAACAACTATGTATTGTACTTAAAAGAGGGAACACAAATTGTTGACTTACTCAACATTATGGGTGCACATATAGCCCTTATGGAGCTTGAGAATGTGCGCATTGTAAAAGAAGTAAGAAATAATGTCAATCGCATTGTAAACTGCGAGACGGCAAATCTAAAAAAAACTGTATCAGCTGCTGTAAGGCAAATGCAAGATATAGAATATGTACAAAATACAATAGGCATCTCAGCATTACCTGAGAACTTACAGCAAGTAGCTACTTATAGATTAGAATACCCAAGTAGTACATTAAAGGAGTTAGGTGAACTGCTTAACCCACCTGTAGGAAAATCAGGCGTTAATCATAGACTTAAAAAAATAAGTGAAATCGCGGAACAATTAAGGGAAACCAGAGGAGGAAATGTAAAATGATTAAAGAAGTACTTAAATTAGAATTAAAGAATGGGTTAGAGGCTAGACCTGCCGCATTATTTGTTCAAATTGCAAGTAAATACGAAAGTCATATTGCAGTAATCGTTAATGAAAAACAAGTTAACGCAAAAAGTATTATGGGTATGATGTCACTTGGTGCTATTAAAGGTCAAGAAATTGAAATCAGAGCTGAAGGTGAAGATGAGAAAGAAGCTGTTGAAGCTTTAATTAAATTCTTAACTACACACGAAGTTGAATAAAAGATAAAAGATAATTTTAAATACATGGTAGTAGAAGAGGACCGCCGGTAATGCGGTCACTACTAGCTGCACTCTACAGAATTTGTGAGCATCTAAAGCTAAAAATTCAAAGAAACGGTGTGAACTCGCTTACGCTCGAACAGCACACCTAAAACCTCTTTGAATTTTTAGCTAAGATGCTCATCAAATTCTTCCGAAGGCAGACTAGCAGTGACCGCATTACCGGCTTTTCTACTATCATCCTATTTTAAATAGAGCGGAGGAGGGCAGAGAAAGAGAATGTCTTCTGCTTGAGAAGAAAATATAGTGTGGTAGCGGCCGCATTACCGGCTTTTCTACTATCATCCTATTTTAAATAAAGTGGAGAAGAGCAGAGAAAGAGAATGTTTTCTGCTTGAGACTTGCGGGGATGAGGTGGAGGCATAGTTTGGGAGAATGGGCATATAGTAGAGATAGAGAGGAGATTTTTGGTAAGTTGTGGCTAGGAGAAGAAGGGGAATGAGATATGGGGAACATAAATATTCTTATGTACGGAGGAGGAAATTGTGAAATAGGTGGGCAGCTAGGTGAAGCATTTGAGAAGATAGATTACATTGCAGATGGTAAGAATGTTAGGGTGTTTGGAAGAGCTCATGTGTTTAATAAGAGCTGTCTTAATATATATGGACGTTTTGAGGAAATTAAAAAATACATAGGCCTTGGTAATAATAGTGGACAAGGAGGAATCTATGAATATTTTTATAATGGAAATCAAACAATTAAGATGTGTGAAATGAAAATACAGCCTGTGACCAATGAGAGCTTTGAAGCGTTTTTAGCTATGGGTAATGAGCGGCTAGAATCAGAAGAAATTGTTTTAATATTGATGGGACAAGGAAATCTGAAGGGGATGTTTATGGATTTTGCCTTAGAGGCACCTGGCGTATTAGGATATGAAAAGATTTTTAAATGCATTGGAGAAGTGCTGTACCCTAGAGTGCCTAGAATTCATTTGGTGATTGATATGGCATGCTGGCATTATATGCAGTTGCCACTTTTATTATTAAGGTATCCATTTTTCAAAAGTGTTTTCATTTATAAAAGACCACAGACTTACGACCTTTTTCCAATCGAGATATTTATTCAAGGCCTAGAATCATTGGGTGTATACGGTAGCTTAAGGCAAAAGGAGATAAGTGGCTATTGGATAGACCTAAGTTCTAGAAAAGCATTTGAGCAAGTTTATATGCTTTGGCGGGCCTATAAGAAAAAGAAGATAGATGTAAGTATACTCGTTCAGTACTATGCCCAGATTGTAATGGCAATTCATACGGGAAATATAGGTGAAAGAGCATTTAAAGAATTAAGTCAGCTGGATGGAAGAGAGGTATTTAACGAGGTTGAGGATTATTTTAGATTAGAATATGGCATAATAGTAGATGAACAAAATTTAAATGAATGGCTAGAGAGTTTAAAAATATGCACAGATTATCATAAGTTGTAGATTTTTGGTAAACATTTCTATATAATAAAATCAGTAAACGAGTTTATTCAAAAGAGGAGGAGTGTAAGAGAACATGAGAACGGCACTAAAGAAAAGCCTAATAAGTTTTGTAGGTTTGATGTTTGTTTGCTGTTTTTATACATTGGCCTATTCTAAGGCACCTGCAACGATTAAAGTAGGCTTAGAATCAGTTTATAAAAACGTAGCAAGCGTGAGCTTGTCAAGTGATTCTAATATACAGATTGGATATTATGATGAGACAGGATTTGATGTAGAAGGCGTTTTAAATGCAAGTGAGGTCACCATTCGCTTAAATAAAAATAACTATTATGATTTAGGTGTGACATTTAGTGAGTTTGATGAGGCAAAGAGTTTTGCGAAGGAACATGGAAATGGCGCAGTACCAGTTTATATCAATGAAGGTGTATATGGTGTATATACTACAAATAATGAAGGTGGCCTAAAAAATGGGCAGAACTTTAATCGCAGTATTGCAGTATATGATAATGCTGGAACATTGCTTTTAATTAGTAATGAGGATATTAAACCACTTGTGATGAGAGGTTATGATATAGCCAGTGGTTTATCATTAACAACAGTAGGTGGTACGAAGAAATATCGTGGTGCCATTGGAATGGGTGGTACATCAGGGCTGACACCATATAATATTCTAGATTTAGAAGAGTATTTATATGGGGTGGTGCCTAAGGAGATGCCAGCTTCATGGCCAGAGGAAGCCTTAAAGGCACAAGCTGTAGCTGCTAGGTCTATTGCAACCTTCCAGTACAATCGTTACGCAAGTAGTGGTTATAATGTAGTAGACACGACGACAACACAAGTTTATGGTGGCTATCTTGCAGAAATGCCATCTACAAATAAAGCCGTTAATGCCACAAGCGGAGAAGTAATTCGTTATAACGGTGCGGTAGCAGAAGCTGTATATTTCTCAACTAGTGGAGGGACGACAGAAGATGCTAAAAATGTGTGGGGCAGTGATGTAGCCTATTTAAAATCAGTAAAAGATACTTATGAGACAGAACCTTCACAAAAACCTTGGACACGTACGATTACCCTTAGTGAGTTAGATAGATGTCTTGCAAACTATGGTGCGAATATAGGTAGCGCAAAAGGCGTGCAAATTGTAAGTCGTACAAATTCGGGGCGTGTACAGGAACTGAATATATTAGGTTCAAATGGCAATTACACTGTAAAGGGTGAAACAATACGTAGCTTCTTTGGAAGTAGCAATGAAGGCTCCTTAAAAAGTAGACTTTTTAGCTTTACAGGAACGATTAATAGTGGCAGTTCAAATACAGTAGCAACCAATAATGAAGTAACCGTTATTTCAGCTAATGGCAAAGATACAATGCCAAGTAAGAATTTGATGGTAATGTCAGCTACGGATTTAGGCACGATTGCAGAGAGCTTTACTGTACAATCTGCTACAGATAAAGTACAGATGACTACCACAGTAAATAATGCTGTGACTGAAACTGTAAATAATGATTTAGAAACAGTATGGGGTGATTTCACCATTTATGGTCAAGGATTTGGACATGGTGTAGGTATGTCACAAAGCGGTGCAAAAGGCATGGCACAAGAAGGATTTTCTTATACAGATATATTAGAATATTACTATATGGGTATTACTGTAGATTAATTTAAACACATACTTGTTGAGTGGTATAGATTTCACATTTATAAAATTTAGTTATTCATAGTTTTTAGTAATGTGAAATCATTGGGAGAAGCTAATTTACTTACATGTATATTTCAAATTTTTAGCTGGTTTCTCTATAATTAAGCGTAAAAATAAATAACCTTATAAGAGAAAAAGGAGTATCTGATGTATTAATTCAGATGCTCCCTTTTCTTTTAGAAATCAAAAAAAAGATTAAATATATTTAATTTTAAAACTTGAAATTATATAATTTATAAAATAAAATATATTATATTATTTTTCAAAAACAAAAGAATGCTCCTAAGAAAAATTATAGGAGAGGAAGTGAACTTTTAAAATAGCAGTAATATATTACTTAGAAGAGCATCAATAGTAAGTTGGGGGAGATTTTATATGATATCAATGAAAGAAATGATTACGAGCCCATTATTAGTTGGTTTAGTTATTGTTGGACTTCTTTATATAATAGGGTTTTCACTTGCTTATTTAAGAAAGGCTTATAAACATTGTTTAGAACTAGGTATTTCAAAAGAGACTGTACATAAGGTAATTAAGTCTAGCCTTGTATTTTCTATTGTACCAAGTTTGTCAGTAGTAGTTGGTTTGTTTGCCATTATACCTGTATTGGGAACTGTATGGAGTTGGTGGCGCCTTTCAGTGATTGGGTCATTATCTTATGAAACGATGATTTCAAGTAGTGTGGCTTCAGCTTTACATTTTGAGACAAGTGCGCAAATGCTTGAACAAGCTACAGGGCAGCAGTTTGGCATTGTGATGATTTTAATGAGTGTTGGGATGTTAAGTGGTTTCTTAATCCTCATTCCTTTTGGTAAAAAGCTTGCTATGAGCGTTAATAAGTCAGAAAGTGCAAGTAGCTGGAAATATGTATTAAGTGGGACGTTTATGCTATGTTTATTCGCAGTATATATTCCAGTGTTATTAATTGGAGATACCATTCAAGCAGCTGTTATGCTGACAGGCCTTGTAATTGCCCTTATCCTTGGGGGGCTTTCTAAAAAGCCAAAGCTTAAGTGGCTTGGGGAATTTATTATGGCGGTTTCTATGATTGGTGGAATGATTTCTTCTCTTTTATGGACAAAGATTTTTTAGGAGGTTAATATGATGCGTCAAGAAAAAGGTAAAATTCAAATCACAGACTCCTTTCAAATTTGGTGTCATAAATGGGGGCGAATAGGCACTGTAATTGCTTTAGTTTATATGATTGCTTTACCATTTATTGTCCTTAGATATTATGATTGTATGCCTAAATTTGAGGAAGTGTTTAATCTTAGCACCATTAGTATTTTAATGATTTATATTCCAGTTGGTTTTTCAGAAGCTATTAGCTATACACCAATTTTAGGGTCTTCTTCGTATTTGACCTTTATTACGGGGAATATTATGAATTTAAAACTACCATGTGCAGTAAATGCCATGAAACTTGCAAATAAAGAAGCTAATTCACCAGAGGGTGAAGCAATTGCATCTGTTGCCGTTGCAGTATGTTCTATTATGACAGTACTGATTATTGCATTAGCAGCTTTAATGAGTACATGGATTAGTCCAATCTTTGAATTACCAGCCGTTAAAACAGCTTCTAATTATTTAATTCCAGCCTTATTTGGTTCGTTGACATTAGGCTTATTTGCAAGTACAAAATCAGGCAAAAAGGTTGTAAAAAATGGGGTTATGGGTGTAGTACCCGTACTGATTATTGTTACGATTTTGGCATTAGTTGCTCGCTTTTTTGCCGGAATATCTTTATTTGGTATGATTGGTTTTCTAATTCTCTTTATGTTGCCAATCGCTATTATTTCATCACGTATTATGTGGAAAAAGGGAATTATTAAAGTAGAGGACCAAGAAGAAGTTTGAATACATAAAAATCGGTATTACGGCGTTATTCAGTAATACCGATTTTTTATATAAATAACCGTTTAATTTATTCTTATTAATGATGCATGTGGTATATTAAATAGAATTTTTTGATAGATTATTCTATAATAGAAATGATTATAAGATTGGAAGATATTTCAAGTAAAGGCGGCTTTGCGTTTTAGGGGGGATTAAGATGAGTAATTGGTGTATTGAGCGTGCTAAATATATAACGACGTATTTAGAAACAAATAAAGAAAGTGAGGAAAGTGAAAAATTAAAGTTTGCAAAGGCTGTAGGGTATTATTTAAGTCATAGGACACCGGTAGTGCTTGAAAATAACTTATTGGCAGGGACAATGACGTATAAAAAATGGGGAACGCACTTGTATCCTGAAATAGGTGACTTGTCTATTTGGCGTAATTTGAGAAGGCAGGAGCTTACAGCTGGAGAAGTACAGCTGCTAAATGAGCAGATTTTTCCTTACTGGATGGAGCGAGATTTTACAACATATTATGATGAGAAATGCAAAGAAGTAAAGCAGCTTAAGGCATTTAAAGATCAAGGGTTTTGTGAAATAAGTGTATATAGAGGTTTTGTGCCCGATTTTAAGAGACTATTAGATGAGGGCCTTATCAAGTTATTAAAGGAAGCTAATGACAAGGCAGTGGCAATTAGAACGAAAATGCCAGCCTTGGAGGAACATTTGCTGGCAGAGGCGAAGGCACAAGTAGTGTTTTATGAAAGTGTAAAGGCTATTGGAGAGGGACTTTTAGAGTATGTAAAGCATTTAGGAGAACATGCAAGGGGGCTAAGTGAAAAAGCTACTGATGAATTACAAAAGCAAATTTATTTAAAGATGGCAAGAAATTGTGAGGAGATCCCCTTTCAAGGTGCTAAAAGTTTTGACCAGGCAGTGCAGAGTATATGGTTTTCAGTGATTGCTATGGGGGCAGAGTGTGATCTTAAAGGGATGAGTTTAGGACGACTTGACCAAATATTACAGCCTTACTATGAAAGAGATTTGCTAGAAGGAAGGATTACAGAGGAGGAAGCACTTATACTGGTTAAGGAGTTATGTCTGAAGCTATATTATAGCGAAAGAGATAAGAAGGAGAACAGTATAGGTATAACGATAGGTGGTATTAATGCCTTAGGTGAAGATGGGATAAATGCAGTGACTTATTTGTTTTTAAGGGTTATAAGTAGTTTAAAAGGAGAATTCCCTATCATAACAGCCAGAGTACATAGAGAAAAGAATGAACCAAGCTATATGAGTAGAGTGAGTGAATGTGTAGGAGAAAGAGTGGTCTTACAAGAAGATATGGCGTGTATTAAATGGCTGGTAGGAAAAGGAATAAGCTTAAAAAATAGCCGAAACTATGTTGGACTAGTAGGGGGAATCTTAGGTATACCTGGATTAAGTTATGAAGGATGTCAAAAGTTAAGTATTGATTTGAAAAAGATATTGAGTTTAGCCATAAATAATGGGAGACAACAGATGACAGGAGGGAGACAATGGGGGCCTTTAACTGGAGAAGCGGAGAATTTTGAGTGTATGTTAGATTTTATAGAGGCCTTTAAGAAGCAAGGGGCGTGGTTAGTTGAAAGAAGTATAGCATGTTTAGAAGCAGCAGATCAGGTGGCAATAGAAAGGCTACAATGGCCATTTGCATCATTATTCTTTAGAGGATGTATGGAAAGAGGAGAAGATATTATAGCTGGTGGAAGTATTTATGCAGATATTGCTATAAGATACAATGAGTGTGAAGAAGTGGTAAAGCTATTAGCTTATGTTGCACAGAATATAGATAAGGCGGAGAATAGACGGCTTGCTATAAGAAGTTTAAAAAAAGCCGAGGTATATAAGATGGATGTACTTAATATTAATATAAGTACAGAAGTAGTGCTAAAACATAAAAAATGGCTAAGTGCTTTTTTACAAGATTTACTAAAGGGCTACAGTAATTCACGAGGCGGTAGGTACTTTTTGAATATGCAATAGGGCTTAGGGGGGAGAGTCTATGAGTAAATTTTTAGAAGTACTGATGGGAAGAAGATTATTAACTAAAAAACAAGAAAAGCTTTTAGCGGCATTAAATGAAAAAGGTAAAGAAGCTTTTTTTAAGAATCTGTTAGAGGTGATGTATTTAAAGTCTTCTAAGGATGAGGCCTATAGAAAAAGCATAGAAAATTTTTCGGCGACTTATGTTTTTGAGGGGGAAGGAAAATATGATGTGGTGTATTTTAAAAGAGGAAAATTAATGCTCTCTCAAAAAGAACTAAAAGGAGAACCTGACTTTAAGGTAGCATTTAAAGATGAAAAGGGACTTTATAAATTTTTGCTAGGGGAAGATAAGGAGTATGAGGATATACTTCAGAGCAATGATATTAGTTATAAAGGTAATATTAATTATATAAGAAGATTTACCTTTATGGCACGAGAAGCACTTATAAGTTAAATAATGAGGGAATCTGAAATGTTTCAATTTATTTCAGGTTCCCTTATTTAGTAATTTAATTCCCTCTTTTTTTATGGCTTGATAGTTATAGGGGGAAATGCTATTATTTATAGTAGATTTTAGCAAATGACAGGGACGTAATGTCATATTTACTAGAAAATAAATACCACAAAATGATCCGATAAGTATGATGAAAGCTTATTGTAGGGACAAAGGGTATATAAACATATAGGAGAGCGTTATGAAAACATCAGATTTTTACTTTGACTTACCAGAATCACAGATTGCACAAGTACCACTTAAAGATCGTACAACTTCTAGACTTATGGTGCTAGATAAGGTAACAGGTGAAACAAAACACCAGCATTTTTATGATATTATCGATTATCTTAATGAAGGGGATTGCTTAGTACTTAATAACACACGAGTTATTCCGGCGCGTTTATTTGGTGCACGTCCTTCAGGCGGTAAGGTAGAATTCTTACTTCTTACACGTAAAGATGAGAAACGTTGGGAAGTACTTGTAAAACCAGGTAAAAAGGCTAAGATTGGCGATCAGATTATCTTTGGTGAAGGCCTTTTAACGGCTACTGTAGAAGAAATCATTGAAGATGGTAAACGTATTGTAAGCTTTGATTATGAAGGAATCTTTGAAGAAGTATTAGATAGACTAGGGGAAATGCCACTTCCACCTTACATTCATGAGAAGTTAGAGGATAAAGAGCGTTATCAGACAGTTTATTCTAAAAATGAAGGAAGTGCAGCTGCACCGACAGCCGGTCTTCACTTTACCAAGGAACTTTTAGCTAAGATTGAAGCAAAGGGTGTAAAAATTGCTTATGTTACACTTCACGTAGGGCTTGGTACATTCAGACCTGTTAAGGTAGAAGATGTCTTAGAGCATGAGATGCACTCAGAGTTTTATATCATTGAAGAAGATGATGCTAAAATTATTAATGAAACAAAAGCAGCTGGTGGCAGAATTATTCCAGTAGGTACAACAAGTACACGTACATTAGAATCTAATGCAGATGCAAACGGTATGATTAAGGCTGGTAGCGGTTGGACAAATATCTTTATTTATCCAGGTTATACCTTTAAATGTATTGATGCCCTTATTACAAATTTCCACTTACCAGAATCTACACTTATTATGCTTGTAAGTGCCCTAGCTGGTAAAGAACATGTACTTGCAGCTTATAATGAAGCAGTAAAAGAGGGATATCGTTTCTTTAGTTTTGGAGATGCAATGTTTATTAAATAGATATATTTATTAAATCGAAGTGAAATTAGGGAGAGAAAGATGAAAGTACAATTAAAAGAAACATACGAAGTAGAAATAGATGATATAGATTTTTCTAGTCATATGAGCTTAATAGGTATGGCAAAGTATATGCAAAATATTGCTGCCCATCATGCAACAGAGCTTGGATTTGATTACTACAAAAATGGAACAGAACCTAAGTATTATTGGGTTTTATCAAGAGTAAAGTATGTACTTCATAAAAGCATCAAATGGCAGGATAAGTTTAGCTTAACAACTTATCCTGGAGGCTGTGATAAGTTATTTGCAGTAAGGCTTTTTGATATTAGAGATGAAAACAATCAGCCTATAGGCCATATTATTGGTGATTATATTTTAATTGATACAGCTAAAAAACGCCCTACACGTATTACGGCAAAAGAACCTGTTTTTGAAGTGCTTAATTTCAAATATGAAGGAGAGCAGCTAGATAAACTGGCACTACCGGAAAATATTATTGCAAGAGAAAGACGCAAAGCACGTTATTCAGAGATTGATGTAAATGGGCATATGAATAATACACAATATATTAAATGGATTTTAGATATGCTGCCATTAGAAACACATAAAGAAAAAGCAGTTGAAACTTTGCAGATTAATTATAATACTTCTGTGATGTATCAGGATGAGGTTGAGGTTGTTATAGGAAATGCTGAAGATGAAGGCTATCTTGTAGCAGGAATGAGCATAGATGGCAAGACAAATTATTTCACAGCCTATATGACACTTAAAGCACGAGAGGAATAAAAAAATAGCCGCACTACTAATAGTTAGTATGCGGCTGTTTTTTTCTACACTGAAAGTCTAAGGCCATATAAGGACTTGAATCTTGTAGGGCGCAGCAGTAGATGAGCTGGTTAGAAGAAAGGTCATAAATAAGCAGATAGTTTGCATAAGAAGGATGGGTTGGCGAAAAAGTAAGTAATGTTAGAAACTCATTTTGCAATGTAGCCTTAATGAGTAACAGATTGTCTTCAGGAAGAGGAAGCTGACCAGAAGCGATAGGCCTGTCAAGAGACATATCTAACTGCGCATACTTTAAGTTGCTGTTATTTAAATGTAAAGCTATTGTTTGAAGTCCTTGAGATACAAGAAATGAAGGGGTGAAATCAAGTTTGATAAATTCTTTGGAAGTATGTGTCATATCAATGTGTATGACGCCTTCTTGAGTCGTAAAAAAGATGTGCCCTTCAGCATTTAAACTTGACTGTTCCTTATAAATGGTAAGAGGAGATGTCTGAAATTGAATAGAATCTATTACCTGAAGACTTGCAGCATCTACTATATAGCATATCCCCATATATTCTCCTACAATATCCCCTAATAAATAATAGACAGTGTTTTTTCGTACAACATGATTAAGATAAAACTTTTCAAGTGGTAGAATAGTGTCCTTTGGAAATCTTACTGTATGCGTAGCTTGATCAATAAAGTAAATCTGAGATAAGTTGCCTATAGGCGCTATAATCTCGTAATCTGCATCCTTATAATAATTATAAAAATAATTTAAAGGGATATGAGGCGTTATCTGGGTATTAATTGTTTGTAAAATGGACTGTTGTTGCTTGCGTGGCATAAAACCCTCTGTATAACTGGCGAATCTTGTGGGAACCAGGGTAAGATGATCATTCTTTAAAGCATAGCAGCGTACATAATTTTGATCACTATAGTAGAGGTTTATATCAAGAAGCTCCATTTGCTTAGGTGTAAGTAGATTAATAAGTGGCGTAAGCAGTGGCGTCGTATGGGGATTACAAAAAAGAAATCCCCGTGTAAGTACAAGTATGGATAGGATACCAATAAAGAGAAGAAAATGTTTTTTAGTGTGTAATAACTGCATAGATTACCAAACCTTTTCTGGATTAAAACCATAAATTTGTAGTACTTCTAAAAGAGGGCTACTAGCCAAACTTTTAGGGGTGACAAAAAGACCATCTTGTGCATCTAAATCATAGCCAAACTGATAAAAAGCTTGCCATATTAAAAGTGCACATTGTGTTTTTGTAGGAATCAGTGAGGAATCTGAATCTTTTTGAGCTAATAAATGATAGGTAGCACTTTGAAGGTTTGCATAGGCCGTATGAGAGATGCGATTTAATTGTTCTAAGGAGGTATTTTTTAAACGCATCATCTTAAATGTAGGATAATACTGCCATTTGCTAATGTTTTGAAGTGCACAGCCAGAGCCCATATGAATAGCTTCTAATGTTTTGCCATGGGCTTCATCAACGACAAGGCCACAGTGGCCATGATGCCAGAAGGCAGAATGAGCCGCCTTAGTAAATAGAATATAGCCATTGTGATAAGGACCAAGTTCAAAACCGATTGTATCTAAGCCATTTTGGTCAATGAGTCGTTCTTCGAAGGTGACAGGAAATATATATAGCCAACGTACTTTTTTCTTCTTGAGATAGTTAGCTTGAAATTTTAGCATTTTTTCTGTAAAATGAGGCATGGTTTGAAGTTCCTGTGTAAGGGGCTTTGCAATGCCAGTTTGCGTATAAATAAGGGCATAATCTTCATCTGTAAGCGTGCTCTTTGTAAGAATAGGAGAAAGATCTATGGCATTCACGCTAGGGGTATAAAATGCATTATGCACCGTGATATAAAAAGAAGCTGTAAGGCAAAAAACAATGATTAATAAGCTATATTTTTTTAAGGACAAGATAAAGCCCCCTTATGATACGAAATATAATCATCAATAGTATTGTTACAATATATCAAAAGTTTAACACATTAGCGTATAAATTATAGATGGTTTATGATAAAATCTTAATACCAACAGTACAAGGAGATAAATAATGAGCAGTAAAGAAACATTAATTAAAGATATTTTAAGTATCCGTAGAAGATTAAGCCGTATCCCGACGGATGAAACAAGGGAAATTGAGAGATTTGAAGAGCAGCTTAGTAAATCTCTAAGACGTGTCGACCAAGTAAGTTACCTTGCAAAGAAATTTGACTATGAAGAATTAGAAGCAACTAAAGAATCTTACCAAGGTTTATAAAAAGCATTTAGGTTTATATAAGGGGCTATTACAGCCCCTTTTCTTAGGAGGAGAAAGTTTTATGAAAGGTAAAGTGATAGGGCCAGGCCAAATAAAGGACTTTAAATGTATAGGTGCAGCTTGTGAGGATACGTGTTGTGCAGGGTGGTACATTGGCATTGATGAGGCAACTTTTAAAAAGTATAAAAAAGTCAAAGATCCAGTGATGAAAAAACGCTTTGATAAAGAATTAGTTGCAAAGGGTGCATCTGTGGAACATGCAGCTAAGATTAAACTCAAAAACAATCGTTGTGCCTTTTTATCAAAAGAAGGCTGGTGTGATATTTTCACCCAGCTAGGTGAAAGTTACTTAAGTGAAACATGTACATTGTTTCCGCGTACTTTTAATGAGGTAGGCGAGCATGTGGAATATTCTATTGCCCTTTCTTGTCCAGAAGCAGCAAGAATGATTTTATTAAATGAAGCGGGCTTTAAGCTTGAAGGAGTAGAAGCACCCAATCATTATAAAGTAAGTGGAAAACTGCCTATAAACGAAAAGAAACCTCAAAAATGGCAAGACTATTTATTAGAGATTCGTAGTATATTAATGGGGCTTATTCAGAATAGAAATAAGTGCTTCTTTGAGCGATTTAGTGATGTTGAAGACTTTCTGCTTAAGTTAGATAGTGTAAGCCGTAAACAAAGTGTAAAAGAAATACAAAACCTTTTAGTAGCATATAAGGACTTAGATAAGCTACCAGCTTCTTTAAATCATCCTTTTAAAGATAAATGGAAAAACAAAGCACTAGCGCTTGTCATGAAGCTAAAAGTTTTACGTTGCGAGAAGAAATGGCCTTCAACCTTTTATGAAAATAGCTATAATGACTTGCTTGAAGGTTTAAATTTAGTAGAAAAAGATGACTTAAGGGCTGCTAAAGTGTGTCTTGAAAAAGGAGAAAAAAATTATTTGGAGCCTTTTATGAAGACACATGGCTATATTTTAGAAAATTATTTTGCAAACTATATATTTGAGCGCCTAGTACCATTAGATGGTGAAAATGTATTAGAAAGCTTAACAAAGCTTGAAATTTATAAGCATCTTATTTTTACCCATTTAATTGCTATGGGAAATGTCAAAGAAAAAATAGATGCACATGAAGTGGTGGCATTTATTCAGGCGTTTTCAAAAGTTTTTGACCACAATGAAATTTATATGTATAAGTTACTTAAGCTTGAAAAAGCATCTAAGCAGTAAATGATAAAAATACAAAGCACTAACATTTAAAGCAGTGCTAAAAAGGAGTTAATATGGAACAACAATTACAAGGCTGTACAGCAGAAGAAATCTTTGAAAAAGTAGGCGAAGGGAAAACACTTAATACAAAAAAGAATATTTTAGAATACATGGATAAAATGCGTGAACTTAGTAAAAGTGGTGCATTAGATGAAGAGCAGATTAAAGAAGTATATGAATTCATCGAAAATAACATTATGGCAATGAGTGAAACAGTTAAAGCTAATACAATTGTTTACCTCAAAAATGAACTCAAACTTAAACTTGGTAAGTTTGCAAAAGTAAGTGCTACAAAAGATAATGCTTTTATCACTTTCTTCAAACAAACTTATGAGAGTAGTGTTAAAACAAAAGAATACACATGGGTACTTGCAGACCAAACTAAAATTAGAGAACAACAGATTTTAGATACTTTAAAAACAATCAATACTTACTGTTTCAAATCAAGACTTACAGATAGTGAGAAAAAGGATATCTATCCTATGATTGAACGTATCGTTGATACTCAGAATGTAAGACTTATTAATCAAATAAGAAGTATGGAAGGGATTCGTAAAGCATTTAGAATTAAAGTTGTGGAAGAAGAGCATCGTTATAAAATTATTAAGATAAAGAGATAATAGTGAGATAGGTGGAAAGGTCCGCAGGGGCATCCACTAGTGACTAGCTGCACTCTCCGCAATTTGTGATAGTTTAAGCTTGAATATTAAAGGAACGGCAGAATTGAGTGCGTTGGAATATGATAAAAGTACTTTTAATATATTATTAGCACATCGACCTGAACTATTTGAAACCTATGTGAAAGAGGAGATGGACTTAGTGCTTACGGGACATGCACATGGCGGGCAGATAAGGCTGCCTTTAATTGGAGGACTTGTTGCACCAAATCAAGGCTTATTACCTAAATATACAAGTGGTAAGTTTGTAGAAAATGAAACAGCTATGATAGTAAGTAGAGGCATTGGCAATAGTACTTTCCCATTTAGAGTCAATAATAGACTAGAGCTGGTAGTTGTTTCATTACATTAAAAAAGACGTTCCTAATTTTGGTACGTCTTTTTTAATGCAAGAATATTTAAGATAACAGTTACAAGTATAGAGAAACCAACTAAAACCTTGAAATATGCATGTAGGTAAATAGGTTTCTCCCAATGATTTTACATGGCTCAAAACTATGAATGACTAAAATTTATAAATGTGAAATCTATATGAGGATAATGGTCAGTAAAGATCATGTACCATTAGTGTGCGATGCGTAGTTTTGTTTTTGATAAAAGTGTTTTGGTAGCCATGAGGACGATGTAGAGTAAGATAATTTCAAATGGAAGTAATGAAATATTCTTAATGAAACGTGGTCCTATGATGGCACTGATGGCATCACCGTAGAGAAGGGCGCCCCAGTAAGTATTTAGGCAAACGTTAAGGAAAATGTTAATACAGGTTTTAGCAGAGATAGTACGCCAGATGTTGCATTTGCCTTTGTAGAAGAAGAGACCATAAATTATACCACCTAAAATAGCTGTGACGGTGTAGCCTAGGAAAAACGGACCTGTTGGTTTCAAGAAGAATTTAATGAGGTTGGCAAGACCATTTCCAATACCGGCAGCAACTGGACCATAGAACATGCCCATAAGAGCTGTGACTAGGAAACCAATACCGATTTTAAGTGTTGGGGTGATTTGAAAACTAGTGACATAAGAAACTACAACGCTTAAAGCGATGAGCATAGAAAGACCCGTTAAAGAGCGGGTGTTTGTAAGTTCTTTATAAGAGCCTACAAAAGAATCTTTAAGATTTGAAAATAATTTATTGTTCATAGCAGATACCTCCTTGTCTAAAATTTGCTGTACAAGATCTATAGGTAACTACTACCAATTCTTGAAGATGTAACAGCGGGATGCGGTGAATAAATCGCAAGCTTAAAAACTTTTCGTTCCGTTAGCAACTCCCCGTCTAATGGACACTTAACGTAAATTCACCTACTCTGCGTATGCCAGTTTATTATAGCAGATAAATGATTAAAATAAACCATAAAATTATAAAAATTAATTAAAAATGAATAATTTTGTTTATTTTAAAATAATTAATTGATAATAAGGCAGAATTTATTGCATATTATCCATAAACTTTTTGGAGTATATAATAATAAGGTGTTTCTAGTATGCTGAATATATAGTCCTGATTTCCACTGAAGGAACATATATTCTTCACCATTAATTTTTTTAGGGTATAAGTGCTGGCTGTTTAATCATTTTCATGCAGATTAATTTTAAAGGAGTGTTATGAAATAAGATGAATATTTCATAACACTCCTTTAGCATCAATAAGTTTAAGTTAACTTTAAGATATTATTCATATTTGACCCAAGGTTGCAGAGAATAAGATCTGCAAGGGCAATAGCTGCCATAGATTCTACGACAACTACGGCACGAGGCACGATGACAGGATCATGGCGTCCTGTGATTTCAATAGTTGTTTCTTCTAAATTTTTAGTGATGGTGTGCTGCATTTGAGCAATAGAAGGCGTTGGTTTAAAGTGCGCTTTAAAGAAAATGTCACTACCATCGGACATGCCGCCTAAGATGCCGCCAGAATGATTGGTTGTTTTACTTACTTTGCCATCTTTGATGCAAAAGGCATCGTTATACTGTGAACCTAAAAGCTTAGAGGCTTCTATGCCACTACCAACTTCGAAAGCTTTGACACCACCGATTCCCATGATTGCATAAGCTAGGGAGGCATCAAGTTTGTCAAAGACTGTTTCACCGATGCCAGCAGGAACGCCGCTAATGATACATTCTACACTACCACCAACGGAATCTTTTTGACTACGCATTTGTGCAATGAAATCAAGAGCTTTTTCTGCTGTTTTATTGCTTGGCATGTTTACAGGATTTTCTCTAGCCTCTAGAAGGTTGAAATCATCCTCGCTTACTTCAATAGGGCCTATAGAGCGGGTGTAAGCCGTAACAGAAATACCAAGTTCTGCAAGGAAGCGCTTAGCTACAGCGCCAGCAGCTACTCTAGCAGCTGTCTCACGGCCAGAAGAACGGCCACCTCCACGATAATCTCTAATGCCATATTTTTGATCAAATGTATAATCTGCATGGGAAGGACGGTAAACATCTTTTATATTGCTATAATCATGAGATTTTTGATTGGTATTGCGAATAAGGAGAGCAATAGGCGTACCAGTCGTAACGCCTTCAAAAGTGCCAGAGAGTATTTCAACAAGGTCATCTTCTTTGCGCGTTGTCCCAATTTGCCCATTGCCAGGCTTTCTCCTATCCATATTCTTCATAATATCTTCTAATGAAATCGGTATATTAGAGGGGCAACCGTCAATGGTAACTCCTAAGGCAGAGCCATGGGATTCACCAAAGGTAGAAACTCGAAATATTTTACCGAAAATTGAACCAGACATATAAATGCTCCTTTCTTAAAATAATAGTAAATAAAGATAATTTTAACACAATCCCCTATAAATCTTCAATGAGAAGTGTTTATAATAATAATAAATGTTCATAATAAAAGTATTATAATAACATAGATGTTAGTAAGTACTGTTAGTAGGTATTAGAAAAATGTTAAAAATAAAGGGGCAATTGTTGAAAAAATAGGTAATTTCTTGTACACTATATTTTAGAGTATAAAAAGATTGGAGATACTAGATGTATGAATTACTAAAGGTAGAAGGCCGTGCAAAAAGAGGACGCTTTCATACACCACATGGTGTGATTGAAACGCCTGTTTTTATGAATGTTGCTACAGTAGCAGCAATTAAAGGGGCACTTTCTACAGAAGACTTAGAAAGAATTGGCACACAAGTTGTTTTATCAAACACTTATCATTTACATTTAAGACCAGGGGATAAACTAATCAAAGAATTAGGTGGACTTCATAAGTTCATGGTATGCGATCGCCCAATCCTCACAGATTCAGGCGGATTTCAAGTATTTTCCCTTGCAGCAATGCGTAAGATTAAAGAAGAAGGTGTATACTTTTCTTCACATATAGATGGTAGAAAGATTTTCATGGGACCAGAAGAAAGTATGCAAATACAATCTAACATTGGTTCAACGATTGCTATGGCATTTGATGAATGCCCACCAGCGCTTGCAGATCGTAACTACATTATTCCATCTGTAGAACGTACGACAAGATGGCTTAAACGTTGTATGGTAGAAATGGACCGCCTAAACAGTCTTGAAGATACAGTCAATAAACAGCAAATGCTTTTTGGTATTAACCAAGGGGGCGTACTTCCAGATATTCGTATTGAGCATGCAAAAGTGATTCGTGAGTTCGATCTTCCAGGCTATGCTGTAGGTGGACTTGCAGTAGGTGAATCACATGAAGAAATGTACAATGTGCTTGAACATGTAGTACCATATCTTCCACAAAATAAACCGACTTACCTTATGGGTGTAGGGACACCAGAAAATATCTTAGAAGCAGTAGAACGTGGAATAGACTTCTTCGACTGCGTATTACCAGCTAGAAATGGTCGTCATGGACATGTTTACACTAACCAAGGGAAACTTAATTTATTCAACCAAAAACATGAAAATGATATGACACCAATTGCAGAAGATTGTCAATGTCCAACATGTCAGAAGTATAGTAAAGCTTATATTAGACATTTATTAAAAGCAAAAGAGATGTTAGGTATGCGTTTATGTGTTATGCATAACCTATATTACTTCAACAATCTTATGACAGAAATTAGAGAAGCGCTAGACAAAGGCGAATTTGCTAAATATAAGAAAATGCGTCTAGAAGGATATAAACAAAACAAATAATAAACGGAGGAATCAAAAATGAGCACAGTTTTATTAACAACAGCCGGTGGCGGTATGATGGGTATTGGTGTAACGATTGCGTATATGGCAGTATTCTTTGGAATTATGTGGTTCTTAATCATTAGACCACAAAGAAAAAGAGAAAAAGAAGTTGCAAGCATGCAAGATAGTATTAAAGTAGGTCAATACGTACTTTTAAATTCAGGTGAATATGGTAAAGTTGTAGATATCATTAATGATTTATTCATTATTGAATTTGGTCTTAACAAAAGTGTACGTATTCCTGTTAAAAAAGTTGCTGTAGCAGCAGTTCAAGAACCAAATCTTTCAGTAGGTAAAAAAGCTGAAGATGAAAATACAGAATATGAATATGTTGAAGTAGAAGTTGAAGTAGACGAAAACGGTAACGAAATTAAAAAATAATACCAAAAAGGATTACTGCATTTAATTATGTAGTAATCCTTTTTTACATTTATACAAAAGAATTAGCATTTAAAACAAATATAATATAAATTTCAGGAAAAAACTGGTATAATATGATGCGAAAATATAGCCGGAGGAGATTAGCTTGATGAGGAGAGTGACAGAAAAGGTACTCGAGAGTAATATAATAAGAATACTTATTTTAATCATAGCTATTGGTATTCTTGGGTTAGGATGGATTATTAATAATTCTAAAGTTTTAAAGACTAATAAGTTGGTACGTGCAATCGAAAAAAATTATCTCGAGGAAGAAAAAATAGATAATGAATTATTTGAGAGTATTTTAAGCTATATTAATCAAAAGCAAGAGGAAAGTTTTATACTCGATGAAAAGGACTACTTTATATTAGGGTATAAATATTATCAAGAGGACAATAAGGCATTGGCCATAGAAAACCTTCAGTTATCTAGTGAATTAATGAGTGAAAAAACAGATACTTTTATTAAGATTTATAATGGTACAATATTAAGTGATTTCTTTTTAGGTCAGGGACAATATGAGAAAGCGGTTATAAGTGCACAAAACACTTTAGAGCAGATTAGCCCTCAAGAATTTGGAAAGAGATATGATGAAGTTATTAAGATTATTGGCATGATCCTATATATTCCAGGTGGAAGAGAAGTTGGTATAGTACAATTAGAAGAAGTACTGCAAGATGCTAGCAAATTAACGATAGAGCAGATTTGTGATATAAAAAATAAGTTAGCAGTAATGTACTTATATAATGGGAACTATGCCAAAGGATTTGAAAAATGCTTAGAAGTAATAACAATGAAAGAAAAGATATCAAATCAGTATTATGTAGCGAAAGCCTATGTGGACTTAGGCATATTATATGGAAGTTTAGGGGATACACAATCCTCTAAAGGAGCTCTAGAAAATGCACTCAATATAGAGATTGAAGATGCCAAAGAAAATGCATTAATTAAATCCTATGCACTCATTAATTTGTATTCCAGTGCAGCTATAGAAGAAAATTATGAACAGCTTATGGAAATAGATAATAAGGTTGAGGAGTATAGTAGTTTATTAAGTACAGAGGTATTGCAATCGATTCAAGTCATTAATAATGCCATGTTAGTAGGTCATTACTCAGCGAAAGGTGATATTTCTAAAGGAGAAGAATTGCTTAGAGAGTTAAAAGAAATCTATGGGGAAATAGAGGAACCAGCATTTTCAGATATTGATATATTTTATTACAAGGCAATAGGTGATTTTATGCTTGCGAGTGGAAATATAGAAGAAGCCGTTAAAAATTATGATAAGGTACTTGATATGTGTGAGAATAATGGAAATCCAAGTACAGCAAAAGATACATTAACATCTTTAATAAGTGGACTAAATGCAGTAAAACAATATGAGCGGGCAAATATATATGAAGAAAGACGTCTAAACTTGCTTGCAGAGGAGGCAATACTTGTTAATAGAGACTATTCGGAATATGCCCTATATAAATATGAATTTGAAACAAAACAAATGCGGATGACAGCAGAAAAGATTCGAAGATATATTATAGTGTTTATAATTATTTTGGTAAGCTCTATTATATGGGTAATTGCATATATGAAGTATACAGCACTTGAAAAGTTACATAAGACAGATGCGCTGACAAAGGCCTATAATAGATATTACTTCAATGAGCGTTATAAGTTATTGGTAGAATCGATGAAGGATTTTCAAATGATTATGTTTGATATTGATAACTTTAAACGTATTAATGATAACTACGGACATACATATGGTGATCATGTGATTAAGACGGTAGTAAATCTTTGTCAGGGGGTAATAGAGGATAAAGGTGATTTATATCGATATGGTGGAGAGGAATTCGTTGTTGTTTTGGAAAATGCAACAATAGAAAAAGCAATTGAAATTGCAGAAGATATGAGAAAAGCTATAGCATATCATAAATGGGAACAAGAAAATAAAATTACTATAAGTATAGGTGTTGCAGAAACAACGGAAACGATAAGAGATATATTAGAGAAAGCTGACAAAAAGCTTTACTGCTCTAAGAAAACAGGCAAAAATAAAATTACATATTAATACATATTTTATAAATTAATTTATATATAAGATAAAATAAAAGTAAATGGTGATACATTTATTTACAATTAAGGGATAAAAATCAACATAAATTTCATCACAGATTCATATTTTGTTAAAAAACATGGGGTATTATATATATCGAGCAAGAGATAATCTTGCTTACAAAATCTCCCCATAATATATCTATTTTCCTGTTTATAAAATATGAACGGAACGAAAAGAAGGCCAAACCCCAATGGCCTTCTTTTTTTATTGTTTTTTATTGACTATCAATTAACTATAAAGTTAGAGAAATATCAAAAAAGTTAATAAATAATAGAAATATCATATCTGTTACTAACAAATTTCTAACAAGGAATATTTAAAATAAAAAGGATATAGCTACAAAAAGTAGCTATATCCTAATATTTTATTTTAGATATTTCTGTTCTTAGTTGTTCTAGTTGCCTATGCGTGTAGACTCTTTCTGTTAGATCGTCTATTGCATGACCTACTATAAGTTTCAAGCAATATTCATCAACTACAGCTTCTTTAGCTCTTGATATAAATGTGTGTCTTGTTTCGTGTGGTTTATGGTCCATGTTTAATTGTTTCATAATTTTTTTATATGAATATCTGTATTGCTCATAATTAATATTAAATAGAGTTGTTCGTGCTGTTTTCAACCTGTTATTTATTAGCTGCATAATAGCACTATGAATAGGCACAACTCGATTTATGCCATTATCAGTTTTAATACCTCCAATCATAGTACCTTCTTCTAAATTAACATTGCTAGTTTCAAGCTCTGTTAATTCACTTGGTCGCCATCCGCTATATATTCCAATTAGAATTATATCTACATTCTCTATATCTATATTATCCCATAATTTTTGTATCTCTTCTTTTGTGAATATAGATATTTTCTTTTCTCGTTCATATTTACCTACTGGATTTATAAGAGAAGAGTAATCTTTTCGTACAATATCGTTTTTCATAGCATATTTGTAAAGCTGATTAAAAAGACTCTTGATATGCTGTTTAGTTGCTTGACCAATATCACAATTATTCAATACACCTTCTAAATGTGCAGCTTTAATATCTTTAAATTTCATGTTATAGAGCAATGTACACTTAGAATATGCGGATCTAGTTCCACGTATTCTAGAATCACTTATTTTTTCAAAGTGTTCTATTGACCATTTATCATACAGTTGAGAAAATGTAACATTAGCAGCATCTATATCATAAGGATTTTGATTATAATCTGCTAATGCCTGAAGAGCTATATCACGCTTTTCAAAATAACCAAGTGTTGAAATAATTGGCTTATAAGTACTTTTTTCATCATCAACAGTCCATCCAGTTGTCACACGTGCAATCCATGGTTTGCGCCTCTTCCCTTTGAGTTTGTAACATGTCCCGTATCCGTTTGGTAGTTTCATTCAAGTCATCTCCTCGTGTGTAAATTTTTTTTGTGTTAATTTCAAGTGTAAGTATAGAGCTAAACATATTTGTAAATCATCCCCATTTAAAATTTGTAACATAGAACATATGTTTGATTAGATTTAAAATAATTGTAACAAATGTAAAATAATATATCAATAATAATTTATATATTACTAACTTAACTTAATTTTATATAAAATTTTGCATATATCAAGTCTGCAACTATAGTTGCATGACATATGTAAATGTAAGCATAAAAAAAATAGCACTCATTTAAGTGCTATTTACCTATAAACTTTTTAAAGAATTCATATGCTTCTTTTTCAGTAATTGGTTTTTCTGATGTTATTTTAATGTTATTTCCATCTATATTTATTTCAGTTACATAAGCTAAGCTATTATCAGTACGACATAACAAGTAATCTGTTGTGCAATTAAATATGTCCGCCATCGCAGAAAGTGTGTTACTAGGAGGATTACTAATATTTTTCTCATAATTACTTATTTGCCTATCGTTTACTCCTAATATTTCTCCTAGTTTTGCTTGCGATAACTTTTTCTTTTTTCTTTCGTCCTTTATTCTATCGCCTAATGTATTCATAATTCCCTCTATTCTATGCGTATCAATCATTTTATATAACATAATTATAATAAAAAAATAAAAAATATCAATAAAACTTTAAAAAAAGTATTGACTACCCAATTAAATTGGGATAATATAAGCATATCTCCAGCGAGAGTGGAATATAAATATAGGTTAAATATTTTTTTAAACACCACTTCCAATTTAATTGGGGAAAAAGGGGGCGTAAAAATGAGCGTTGTACTAAGCACTATTGTAGGTCTTAGAAAAGCTAGAGGATTTACTCAAACAGATATTAGCAAGGAACTTGGCATCACTTATGTTGCTTATAGCAAAAAAGAGAATGGTAAAGTTGATTTTTCATCAACAGAAATAGGGACAATGGCTAAAATTTTTGGGGTTGATCCAGGTAGATTTTACAAGGAGTTATAACATGGTAAAGCTAGAACAGTACAGAAAAGCTAACTTGTTAAGCATTAGGCAATTATCTTTAAAAACTGGCATAAGCAGAACTTATCTAACTCAGATTGAGAGAGGGGAAAAGGTTCCCACATTAACGATAGTATGCACGCTATGTAGAATTTTTAAAATAACACCTAATGACTTTATACCAGAAATTTATTACAAGTAGCTGATTAACTAGAAGGGGGATTTAGCATGAAAAAAGTAACAGTTGCAGAAGCAGCAAGAAGAATGGGGAAAGCACCACAGTTTGTTAGATTATGTTTACAACGTGGACTATTACCTATAGGAATTGCAACTAAAACAGGTAAGAAAAATTGGAATTATTACATAAGCCCTAAGTTGCTTGATGAATACATAGGAAAGGAAGATGTAAATGAATAAACAAATGACAAATGCATTAGCACAAGGTGATAATACACCAGTTGTTTTAAATGGTGTTTCAAATGAAGTATATGTTATTGAAGTGAATGGACAAGCAGTAGTTAGCACTAGAAACGTAGCTGAAAAGTTTGGAAAGGAACATAAGCATATTCTTAGGGATGTAGAAAATATTAAGGGAAGTGGGGTAGTCCAAAATTGGGCAGACCTATTTATATCAAATAAATATCAGCATCCACAAAATAAGCAGTGGTATCCGGAGTATTTGCTAACTAGAGACGGATTTACACTTTTAGCAATGGGATTCACGGGAAAAGATGCTTTGGAATGGAAGCTTAAGTACATAGAAGCATTTAATAAAATGGAGAGTGCATTATCAAATCCATATAAAGATGCTTCACCAGAATTACAAGCTATTTTATTGCAAGACAAAAAACTTCAAGTAGTTGAGAACAGAGTGGACAAGCTAGAAAACAAAATGACTATTGACTATAGCCAGCAATGTGAAATTGAACAGAATGTTTCTAAGCGTGTAATAGCTATTTTAGGTGGAAAAGATGCACCAGCTTATAAAAATAAGACAGTAAGAGCGAAAGCATTCTCTTATCTGTATAGGTCACTTAAAAGAGCATTTCAAGTTAACAGCTACAGGAATATAGCAGTAAAAAATTATGAAGAAGCTATTTTAATTATTAAGAATTGGGACCCTGATGAAGAGCTGAACTTAATGATTATTGGTGCAAATTCTCAAATGGTATTAGAGGGGAAATGATTATATTGAAACTAAAGATAGAGTATCTAATAGCAATAGCTATAGGCATCTTAGTTACACCAGGAGCAATATTTAATGCGTATATAGAAAGAGGATGCAGGGCTTACGGAGGAGAATTGCTAATCATACCTGCGCTATTACTTCTAGTATTTCTAGTTAATCAAATAAAAGAAATGTGGAGGTGTGTAGGTTGGGAAAAGCAGAAAGAAGATTGATGAAGCAAGAAAAAAGAGAACAAGTAAAACAGCAAATAAAGGTACTACAGTTACAACTTAGAAAAGCTTTAGCAAATGGACAAGCTGGTCTAAAAGATGTAGCTGACATAACAGATAGAATTAAAACTTTAAGGGGTGAGTTATAAAATGTGTCTTACAAAAGAAGAACATGATGCATACATAAACATGATGATTAAGAATCTAGCTTATGATGAAGCTGCTTATAACATTGACCACAAATTAAGCTTCAGAGAGCCAAGCGATGTTGTTGGTGTTATTTTTGAAGAACTTGAAGAGACTGAAGAAGCATTAAAACAGCTTAATGCTAGTATAAGAGATTTCTTTGAAAACATAAGGTATAACTCAGATCAAGAAGTAATACTTGCTAGATTAGCAACGATTAGTTTAAATGCAGAATTTGTAGTAGGAGAAGCAGTACAAGTTAAAGCAGTTGCTATAAAGGCCTTAAAGCAGTTACAACCAAAGGAAGTGGTTAAAGATGCTTAATCCATGTAATCCGATATGCAAGGCAAGTTGTACATGTCTTTGTACAAAAAAGAAGAAGTATCTTGATTTTTTGGAAGACCATGATGAAGACCTTATTATTTGTAAAAAGAGAAAGAGGGCTTTAAAAAAAGTTGAAATTTTCAATAAGAATGGCATTCCAATAGATAGAAAAAGGCCCATAAGTAGCGGCAACTACAAAGGGGCCATAAGTAAATAATTTACAAACTTATTATAGCACAATAAAGGAGAAGTGCAATGGCAGAATCCTATATAGAGTGGGCAGATGAAGTGGCCGCTAAAAGCAATGTAGATTCAGGAATAGTAATTATGAAGCTAACTAAAGAGTTAGCAAAAGGAAGGAAAGTAGAGGAAGCAAAAGTAATAGTAGCAAATGCAATTATTAATGGAGGGAAAATACATGAAAATTAAAAGAATTGGTATTTCAAATTTTTTAGGTGTAAGAGAATTAGAGTGGTCACCAAGTAATGGTGTAAATCGTATCGAAGGTGTTAAAGGTAGTGGTAAAACTTCTATTGTAGAAGCTATTGAAACAGCATTTACAAATGCCAAACGCAGAACAGAAGTTGTAAGACATGGTGAAAATGAAGCAACATTATATGTTGAAACTGATACAGGAATGGAGATTGATAGACGTATCAGAACAGAAAAAGCTGACTACTTAAAAGTTAAAGGAGAAGGTACAAAAAGTACAGAGACATTCCTTAGAAGTCTTATATCTGGTGATGTGTTTAGACCACTTGACTTTGTAAATGCTTCAATAAAAGAACAAACTCAGGTCATTCTTAACATGATAGATGTTAACTGGACAATTGAAGATATAGAAAAGTGGTTTGGTGAAGAAGTACCAGGAATCAACTATGACAAACACATTTTACAAGTGCTTAAAGATATAGAGATTAAGCTTTACAAGGAACGTGAAGAGGTTAACCGTCAATCGAACGTATTGAAGGTACAAGTTGATGCAATTAAGAAGGAACTTCCAGGTAACTATGATGGTGAAGAATGGCGTACTAAGAATATTCAAGAGTATTATAGCAAGATAGCAGAGGCACAGAGTATTAATAATCTTATTGATAAAGCTAGGGCATTACAAGAAGGAATCGAAAATAAGGTGTCTGCTATTATGAGTGAGGCTGAATCTGAAAAGAGCAAAGTTGTTCTTAAGTACAAAGAGGAAGAACAGGATCTAAAAGACATTATTGATTTATCTAAAAAGAAGATTGATGATGCACAAAGTACAATAGACAATGCTAGTGAAAGAATGTCATTGAAAAGTCATGAGCTTGAATTAGAGAAGCAGCAAAGAATACAAGAACTTGAAAAAGAGTATCATGACAAAATGTGTGAGCTTGAAAAGTTAATATCTTTAGAGGTTCAAGAAGCTAAAGATATTATAGAACTTCAAAACAATAAAATTAATGTTAATAACTCTAAGATTGTAGGGTTAGTAGATAAAAAAGAAATAGAACTTAAGGCGATTGATGATCAGGCAGCAGAGAAGGTTGAAACTGAAAAGGCTAGAGTTGGAAAAGCCGCTGAATACATAAATAATCATAATCAAGTAGATATTGAACCATTACAAAAAGCAGCAGATGAAGTAGCTAATATGCAAAGTTATCTTAGAGAGTGGGATAGAATGAAAGGCATTATGGATGGAGAGTTAAGAGATAAGCTTGAATATAGTGATTCTCTTACTGAAAAAATAAAAGTAGCACGTTCTAAACCAGGAGACTTATTAAAAACGCATGAACTTCCTATTGATGGAATCTCAGTAGATGAAAAAGGACAAATTCGTATCAATGGAACATTACTAGATGGACTAAGTGATGGTGAAAAGCTAGAGGTTGCATTTAAAGTAGCGCTTAAAAGAATGGGAGAACTTCGCGTGATGTGCCTAGATGGATTTGAGAAACTTAATCCAAGTGAGCAAGATAAGGTGTTAGCTATTTGTGAAGAGAATGATGTACAGGCATTTGTAACAGTTACATGTGAAAAAGAATTGGAGGTTAAATAATCATGGCAGATAAAAAAGAATTGGTTTTAAAGGAGACACATAGCAAGTTAAATCAACTATTAGTAGCGAAGGTGGATGCTATGCCACAGGACTTCAATCAAACACGCTTTTTACAAAACTGTATGACTGTATTGCAAGACACAAAAGGTATTGAAAATTGCAAGCCAGTTAGCATTGCAAGGACACTTCTAAAAGGAGCATTTTTAGGCTTAGATTTCTTCCAAAAAGAATGTTACGCAATTCCTTATGGCGGTGATTTGCAGTTCCAAACAGACTATAAAGGCGAAACCAAAATGGCTAAGAAGTATAGTATTAGACCTATTAAAGACATTTATGCAAAGGTTGTCAGAAAAGGTGATGAATTTAAAGAGGAGATTGTTGCAGGTCAACAAGTTGTAGATTTTAAACCACTTCCATTTAATGATGCTGAAATTATTGGAGCATTTGCGGTAGTACTCTATCAAGATGGTGGAATGGAATATGAAACCATGAGTACAAAACAGATAGAAGGAATTAGGGAAAACTTCTCTAAGATGAAAAACGGATTAATGTGGACAAAGACACCAGAAGAAGCATATAAGAAGACAGTACTTAGAAGACTTACTAAAAAAATCGAGAAAGATTTTGCAAGCATTGAACAAGCAAAGGTTTATGATGAAAGTTCAGATATGGATTTTAAGCAAGAACAACCTAAACAAGAAGCTAATGATCCATTTGCAACAGTTAAAGAAAATGCAATTGATGTTGAATTTAGCGAAGATAAAACAGCACCAGGACAAATGACATCTGATGAATCTATGAAAGAAGGTGAAGAAGATGGAACTAAATAGAAAAAATTACTTTTCAAAAGAAGCTGAATTACTCTATATGGGTAGTTCTAGCTTCAAGGCATGGGATATTTTACATACAGATGGTTGTGAAGCTAGAGAACTGGCTAAACGTAATGATGAGTGGCAGGGAGAAGAGAATGATGCATTTTTACTTGGTAGCTATGTACATTCATGGAATGAAGAAGCTATACCAGAGTTTTTAGCTGAACATCCTGAAATGTTTAGCAGCAGGGGAGCTACTAAAGGACAATTACTTGCTAAGTATGCATTGGGTGACAAGATGATTGAAACGCTAAGAAATGATGAAAAGGTACAACAGTTTAGAGAAGGTGCAGAGAAAGAAAAAATATTTACTGGTGAAATTGCAGGAGTTCCTTTTAAAGTTCAAGTTGATATTTTAAATATTGAAAAAGGTTATTTTGCAGATATTAAAACAACTAAGAACTTATCAGAGAGTTATTACAACGCTAGTGAGAAACGCAGAGAATCATTCATAGAAAAATATGATTATTTTACTCAGATAGCAATATACGCTGAAATACTACGTCAGAACTTAAATACTGACACATACTTAGAACCTTATTTAATTGTAGTGGACAAGCAGTCAACTCCTGACCATGCAATTATTGATATGGGGACAGGATGGATTGAAGCGAAGCTTGAAGAAATAAAAGGTAGGCTGCCAAGAATCCTGGCAGTAAGAAATGGGGAAGAGGAACCTATTGGATGTGGTAAATGTGATTACTGCAGAAGTAAGAAGAAAGCAAAAGTAATAACATTAAGAGAATATATAGATTCTTTAGAGTAGGTGATCAATATGCCTGATACGGAGAAACTTATTAAGGCATTAGATGAATTTCTTAGTGAGAGGTGCGTTGGTTGTGACCAATGTTCCTCTACAGAGGAAATATGCAAACTGGTAATAGAACTAAAGATTAAGTTAAAAAAAATGTAACAAATAATTAAATGAAAGGAGGTATGGAAATTGGCAAGACCACAAAAACGAACTGCTGATTACTTCCCACATTACATAACAGCTACAAGTAGAACAGTGTTTGTATTAGAAGAAAAGTACGGAAATGATGGTTATGCACTATGGTTTAAATTGCTTGAATTATTAGCAAGTACAGATGGACATTACTTAGATTTCAATGATGAAACTGACTTTGAATTTTTTGCAGCAAAGGCAAAGATAGAGACAGAAAAGGCAATTGAAATAATAGATCAGTTAGCTAAATTAAAAGCAATAGATAGAGAGTTGTGGAAACATAAAATTATATGGTGCCAAAAGTTCGTAGATAATCTTTCAGATTTATATACAAGGCGAAGAGTTTCATTGCCTAAAAAGCCAACTTTGGAAGAGATAACGAATGATGAAGAACATTATATTGAAAGTATGGAGAATGAGGGAAGTGAAATAGTAAGTGATGATAAAACTACCTCTTTTCAAATTGTAAAAGAAGTATATGAACAAAATATAGGAATGTTGTCAGGAACAGTAGTTGAAATAATTAACTACTACATAGAACAAGGTATGCAAGCTGAACTAATTGCAGAGTCAATTAAAAAATCTTGCATGAACAACAAGAGGACAATGAGTTATGCAGAAGGTATTCTAAAAAATTGGCTTAAAGAAGGAATCAGAACGATTGAGCAGTATAATGCATCAGTAGTAGAGAGGGAATCTAATAAAGGAATTACAAAAGATTGCAGGTATACAGATGATGATTTACCTTGCTAGGAGATGAAAATGTGAGAAGTATTCAAGATACAGTAAATAGAATAAGGCTAAGAGCACAGATGGAAAGTATAGACTACAAACCTAGTTACAAGTGTAGTAAATGCAAAGATACAGGAGTTATCTTAGTAACAAGTAATGGAGAAGAGGTAGCAAGTACTGAAGTACCACAGAGCCAACAAGGGAGTTGTAGAGCTAAGAAATGTACATGCAATATTGAAAGTACAATAAAAAAATGTATAGCAAGAAGTGGGATTGATATAAAAGAGTTTGAAGCAAAAACTTTTGAATCGTTTAAAACAGCAACTGAAGAGCAAAAGAAGATGAAGCAGATAGCACAAGACTTTTTAAATGATAGAAATGCTATTGGATTTGGATTATTTGGGAAAAGTGGAACAGGTAAAACACATATCTCAATAGCATGTATCAATGAGATATGTAAAAAAGGAACAAGCGTTTTATATTTTAACTATAGAAGAGACATTCAAGAATTAATAGCGAATAAGTACGATACTATTAATTATAACAAGTTATATGGTAACTGGGTAAATGTGCCTGTGCTGTATATCGACGATATGTTTAAGTTTGTAGTAGGTAATAATGGACCAGCTATGGAAGAAATGAGGATAATGTTTAGCTTACTGAATGACCGCTATATTAACAAAAAGAAGACATTATTTTCAAGTGAAATGACTGGTGCTGAACTTATAAAGTTGGATGAGGCTATAGGGAGTAGAATTATTGAAATGTGTGGTAAGTACTGTATGAGATGTACAGGAGAAAACAGAAGAATAAAACCATGCTAGGAGGAAATACATTGATTAGATTTATAGTACCAGGTGAGCCAACTGGAAAGGGGAGGCCTAGAGTATTCAAAACAAATGACATAAGTAGGGCTGTAACACCACAAAAAACATTAAATTATGAGAATTTAGTCAAGTGGATAGTTAGTGAGACAATGCAAGTAAAGCAGCTTAAAGGCGAAATTGAAGCAGATATAAAGGCCTACTATTCAATACCAAAGAGCATGACAAAAAAAAACAGACAACTTATTGAAGAAGGCAAGCTACATCCTACTAAAAAGCCAGACTTAGATAATGTGGCCAAGATTATTCTAGATGCACTTAATGGAATAGCGTACAAAGATGATAGTCAAGTGGTTAGATTACACATAGAGAAAGAATATGCAATTGATGATAATCCAAGGGTTGAAGTAACGCTAAGTGAACTGTGAAAAAAGTAGAGTACATATAAGTATTGGACGAATTTGGAGAGGTGATAAGGTTGAGGGCAAATCATGGTAAACCATGGACTGAAGAAGAGAAACAGATTCTTAGAGAACAGTTTGGAAATGTAGACGTGATGACACTTGTGCAAAAGCTAAAACGTTCTCCAAAGTCAATTACAACTAAAGCATATTCCTTAGGAATAACAGCTAGAGAAAATAGTGAATTAGTATCAGCTATAGATGTTGCTAGGCTATTTGGAATGAACTATAGCAGAACAGTTATAAAATGGTGGATTGGGAAGTATGGATTGAAGGCAAAATATATAAATATCGAAAGATGTTCAAAAAGAAAACTAATAATGATAGATACAAGAGACCTTTTGGAGTGGATGAAGAACAACCAAGAAAGGTATACTACGATACACTTAGAACTTAACATATTAGGCAGTGAGCCGAATTGGCTCAAAGAAAAACGTAAAGGTGATATTAATAAAAGGAAAACAAGATATTGGACAAAGGAAGAAGAGAACAGGCTAATTATGTATTACAGAAAAGGAATTAGCTATGCAGAAATGGCAGATAAATTCAAAAGGACACCTTTAGCTTGCAAGAAAAAAATCGCAAAATTATTTGCTGCATAAAATCAATTTTTGAGAGGATGGTTGTATGGAATATATCAATTTTGCAGAAAGAGCTGCAGAAGCATTAAAAAAACTTTTAGATAGTGAAGAATTTAGAAATGCTTTAGATAAACTTCGTGATTTAGCAGTAACTTTAGAAGATGCACAAGCGTATATCGAAGAGATTAAAAAGAAAAGACATACATACATTCGAAAAATGAGTGTTATTAGCAAGAAAGCACTTAACATGATTAACTCTAAGGTTGTTAGAAGAAAAACGAATACAAGGGCACGTGAGAGCCATAAAAAGACTTTTAGTGAGGAGGAAGATGATGAATGAAAGAAAGAGTTATTCAAGTAAAGATACAAGCATCTGATAACTATTGTACAAGCAGAGACACACAGAAAAGATGTAAACACATGAAAGAAACATATATGTGTAATCAGTTCTGCCAAGTGTTTAGAAAGCAGCTTGATTTTGATGAAGAAGAAAAAGCATATATCAGGCCAATTGAATGTATAGGCGCTGAGCAAGGGACGTTTTTTAAATAAAAGTTGATTTTGAGGAGGTAGTGTAAATGAATATTAAACAAGAAACAAAATGGATTGTTGATGATGATATTGAATTTAATGTTGATGATGATGTTGAAGTAATTTTAACAAGCGGAGAAAAAATTATAGGTACAATTGATTGGATGGATGGCGGAGAAGCTACTGTAGACAGCGAAAAAATGGGTAATGTAATGATTAGTATAGATGATGTTGAAGAAATATCACATGTTGATTTAAGTAATTAATAAAAGATAATTTTGAGGAGGTACATATGAGTAAAACGATATTTAAAGCAGGGCAAGAAGTAGTAGCAAATAAGGATTTTGATGTAGAAGGTTTCTTTGATGAAGAACCTATTAAGGTAAAGAAAGGAAGTAAGGCGTTTATTTCAGCAGATGGTTTCTTACATCATACAACAGGTGCAGCACGAGGAAAGATTCAAAAACTTTCAGAAGAAGCATTTGAGGTTAAAGGTTATGACCATGAGAACATTGCAGTAATGGTGCTAGATAGACTTAAATTGTATTTTCCTATAAATGAATTCATTGATGACTATGATGTATCAGAAAAAGAAATGCTAGATCAAATAGAAGATACATTAAGAGAGATTCTTTAAATAAAAGTGTTTTTTGAAAGTAGGTGATGATTATGCCAGTACCTAAATGTATTAAATGTGAATATGTAAAAGAAGCTAAGTATAATGTACAAACATATAGAAGATGCGAAAATGAAAAAGTAGGAGCAAGATACATAAGAGGTAACGAACATAAGACAAGTCCTAAGTGGTGCCCACTTAGAAATAAATAAAATGACTTTTTGGTGGTGCTGGTACAGTGCCAGCACCGGAAAGGAGAAGTATGGATACGATTGAAATGTGCAAGCACTACTTGCTTAAGCCTATAAGACTTAAGTACAGATACATAATTAATAAGTGTAGCAGGAGGAGAAAATGAAAATAGCAATTATAACAGTGATTGTTGTAGTAGTAGCTTTTGGTATGTGGGCACTTGTAAGAATTAATAAGTATTAAAATTTGCTTTTGAGAGGATGTGTATAAATGAGCTTAGAAAAAGTATTAAACCAAGTAAAGGTGTTTGATCCATCAAGAAAGTTATTTGAGTTTGACAACGGAGACAAGTTTTGGGTTGTTGCTAAAAGCCAAGAAGAAGCTACAAAATGTTTAGTTGAAGACTATAACGAGGAAAATGTAGAAGAAATGGATGTAATAGAAATTCCTAGAACAGAACATTTTGAAATAAGAGATGATGAATATAGCAAGATAGATATTTGGGACATGATAGATATAGATGCAGCTGATGAATGTGTTGAAGTTCCATACATGGTAGCAAGTACAATTTGTTAATTGAAATTAATATTTGAAAGGTTGTGAAAGTATGAAATACATATCAGTAGAACAGTTTAGAAGTGCTGGTGAAAAAGTTACAAAGTGCATTATTGAATGGTGGGAACCAGAAGAAAACGACTTAGTTAAGGGTGTTAGTGGAACACACTTTTTAGGAGATGGATTTGTTAAAGGTGATATATGGGTTAGTGGTATTGGAAGTGTACCAACAGAAAGGATAAAAGGATATATACCTTTATTAACAACTAGTCATTTAATTGACTTTATAGAATGGAGAACAGGATATGCTATTGAAAAAATTGAATATGGACCAGCTGGTTGTTATTGGATTCAATTATTTGATGATTTTGGTTGTGATTCTCCAAGATGGGTAAAAGAAGAAATGTCTTTCAATGATAAAGAATTAATACAAGCACTATGGAAATGTGCATGTGAAGTCGCAACAGATACTTATTATGATAAAACTGAAGAAAGTAGGATTAAACATTTATTTAATGTTATTGAAAGATTAGAAGATGCAGGTATGCTCGATGTTGAAATTGAAGTATATACAGATGGAGAGTATAAGACAGTAGAAGATTTAGTTAATTCGTTAGAAGATGAATTAAGTTATGCAGCTGAAAGTTGTGAGTAATCAAATTGACTTTTGAATGGGTTGATTAAATGTTTAAAGAACATGATGTATTCCTGCAATACTACTTCATAAATGAAAATCAAAAATCCATGATGACATGCGCATTTTTTGAAGTTAAGACTTTATTTGATGAAGTATCAAAGAAGTATAACGACTGTGAAGTAGTAAATGCAAGATACAAAGAGAAAGAATCAAGTGTTAAAACGGTTGGAGAATTTAAAGACTGGATATTTTGGCAGAGCAAAAAGGAACAAATGAGTTTATTTTAGAAGGTGTAAATTATGAAAAATATAGAGAAAAGGAGTAATACCTAATTCCTAGTAGACTAGGTTATCCCACTGTGACGTCTGGGATGTAATTGATATAGACATGGTGCACCGCACAAGGAAGTTATCCACTACCGAATTAAGGTTAGTGGTTGGTATGAAACATGTAGTGTTATTTTCAGGAGGTTTAAGTAGTGCATATGTAGCTTATTTGGTGCTACAGGAACAAAAGAAAGAGGATGTGATTTTACTTCACACACCTACATATAGTGAAAATCATGATGCAGATACATTTAGACATGAGGTCGCAAGACACTTAGGAGTGCCTATAACAGAATGGGGATTAGGATTAGATATATGGGAGCTTATAGAAAAGAATAACTGTATACCAGGTCAATTTATACCATTCTGCACACAGCAGCTAAAACAGAAGATGAAAGAACAGTATTACAAATATCTTAAGTCTATTGGTGAAGAGTTCATTGAATATGTTGGATTTGGTGTAGAAGAATGGAAACGTGTACAAAAGGCTACAGCAAGAGCAGAAAGTATAGGAAGAAGAATAGAGTTTCCTATATTTGAACAGAAGATACCAGGTGAAGAAGTAAAACGTATCATAACAGAAGAATGGGGCATTAAGTTACCAAAGGCATACGAACATCTTAATCATAACAACTGTATACCATGTTTTAAAGCAGGAAAACAGTGGTGGAAGATTTATTGGAGACATTATAGAGAGCAATTCGATAAGGCAGCAGAGTATGAGGAAAAGATAGGATACACAGTATTTAAAGGTAAGTCGCTTAAGGAATTAGCTATAGAGTGGGAAAATGAAAGGCTAATTGAAGAAGAACAGGTAAATCTAAGTGATTTAATACCTTGTGAGTGCTGGTTATAAAGTAATCAAAATGAATTTTGATATGTTCCCGATATCTGTGTCGGGAACATGAAGATAAAATA